>NZ_VSMK01000192.1 GCF_011682075.1 Nitratidesulfovibrio liaohensis | reverse complement strand
GCCCATCCCCCTGCCGGACAACGCGGCAGCCCCCCACGCGGACCGGCTGGCCGTGGCCGACAGGCTGGCCCGCGCCCTGCAAGCCCACCGCATCGGACGCGGGGCGGTGATCATCGAACGCGACGATCCGAAAGTGACGTTGTCCGGCGAAGGCTCCGCCACCGTGGTGGACATCGCGGACCAGCCGTTCACGCCGCGCAGCCAGGCCATCGTGGCGGAGATGATGATTCTCGCCAACGCCGGGGTGGCCCGCTGGGCCGGTGAGAACCGCGTGGCCCTGCTGCACCGCACCCAGGACGTGGGCATTCCGCGCGAATACGCCGGGGTGTGGCGCGCCCCGCACGAGGTGGCGCGGGTGGTCAAGGCCCTGGCCTCGTCGCTGCTGGAAACCTCGCCCCGGCCCCATGCGGGCATCGGGGTGCCCGCGTACAGCCCGGTCACCTCGCCACTGCGCCGCTACCCGGACCTGATCAACGAAACCCAGGTGCTGCACGCGCTGGCCACCGGGCAGGGCCGCTGGACCCGCGAGGAACTGGACGCCATGCTGCCCCTGCTGAACGCCCGGCTGGACGCGGCGGGGCAGGTGCAGCGCTTTCGCCCGCGCTACTGGAAGCTGCTGCATTTTCGCCAGAAGGGCGACAAGACCTGGTGGCACGCCGTGGTCACGGAAGAAAACGACGCCTTCGTCACCGTCAGCCTGCCGCGCGAACAGCTGTTTTTGCGCGGGCGGCGCTCCACCTTTGGCGACAAGGTGAACCCCGGCCAGCACTTCCGGGTGCGGGTGGGCAAGATCCACCCGCTGAACAACGAAATCCAGATACTGGACGCGGAAGAAGAGTGACGGCATTGTGGCCCGGCACGGTGCGCGTTCCCGAAGCGACGGCGCGCCCCCCCCGCACGGATGACCGTGGCAACGACATTTCACCCACCCAGCCCCCGCAGGAGGCACGATCATGATGGGTAATCTGCTTTGGATCGCCATCGCCTACGTCATGGGCTCCATCCCCTTCGGGCTGGTGTTCGCCCGCACCTTCTGCGGGGTGGACCCGCGCACCGGCGGCAGCCGCAACGTGGGCGCCACCAACGTGGCCCGGCTGTGCGGCACCAAGTGGGGCGTGGCCACCCTGCTGTGCGATGCGCTGAAGGGCGCGCTGCCCGTGGCCATCGCCATGTCGTTCAGCGATTCGGCATTCTTTCACAGCCTGACGGCGCTGGCCGCCCTGGTCGGCCACCTGCACTCCTGCTTCCTGGGCTTCAAGGGGGGCAAGGCCGTGGCCACCACGGTGGGCGTGTTCATTCCGCTGGCCTTCGGGCAGCTGGTGCTGGCGGGCATTGCCTGCCTGCTGGTGATCTGGCGTTCCGGCTTCGTCTCGCTGGGTTCGCTGACCCTGGTCACGGCCCTGCCCGTATTCCTGCTGGTGTACGGCAAGTGGAAGCTGCTGCCGCTGGCGCTGGTGGTCATGGCCCTGGTGTACTGGAGCCACCGCGAGAACATCGGGCGGCTGGCGCGCGGCGAGGAAAAGCCCTGGCAGAAGAAGCACCACGATGCGGCGCCCACCGGCTGCGCGGCTGACGACGCCACGTGCGCCGCTTCTACCGCTCAGGCAGACGACCAGGCCCCCTGCGGGTGCGGCTGCGCCGCCCACGGCGAACCCGGCGCCACGCCGGAAAAGTAGTTTTCACGGCGCCGCCCCGGCCTTGTCGCCGGTGCCACGGCAAGGCGCCACAACTGCTGCATTGCACGATTCCAAGGAGACCGGCCCCATGTCCTGTCCCACGTCCAGTCCCATGCCCTGTCCCGCACCCGGTCACGACTTTCCGACCGAGCGCACGCGGATGGAGTACGTCTGCCTTGGCTGCGGAGAGCGCCGTGGCATCGACGAACTGCTGTACACCTGCCCCGGCTGTGGCGGCGTGTACCTGCTGGAAGACCTCGATTTCGACACGCTGGCGGAACAGCGCACCGGCTCCGAATGGCGCGCCCTGTTCGACGCCCGCGCCGCCACCCGCACCACCGCCCTGCGCGGCATCTTCCGCTTCTACGAGTTGATGGCCCCGGTGCTGGAAGAAGAGGACATCGTGTACCTTGGCGAGGGCAACACCCCCATCGTCGAGGCGGCCCCCGTGTTGCGCGATGGAGTGGGCATTCCCTTCGCCTTCAAGAACGACGGCCAGAACCCCAGCGCCTCGTTCAAGGACCGGGGCATGGCCTGCGCGTTCAGCTACCTGAAGGCGCTGGTGCGCAAGCACGGTTGGGACGAGGTGCTGACCGTGTGCGCATCCACGGGCGACACCTCCGCCGCCGCCGCGCTGTACGCCTCGTACGTGGGCGGGCCGGTGAAGTCGGTGGTGCTGCTGCCGCACGGCAAGGTCACCCCGCAGCAGCTTTCGCAGCCGCTCGGCAGCGGGGCCACGGTGCTGGAAATTCCCGGCGTGTTCGACGACTGCATGAAGGTGGTGGAACACCTGGCCGAAAACTACCGGGTGGCCCTGCTGAATTCCAAGAACAGCTGGCGCATCCTGGGGCAGGAATCATACGCCTTCGAGGTGGCCCAGTGGTACGGCTGGGACATGAAGGGCCAGTGCGTGTTCGTGCCCATCGGCAACGCGGGCAACGTCACGGCCATCATGGCGGGCTTCCTGAAACTGCTGCGCCTTGGCGTCATCGACGCCCTGCCGCGGGTCATCGGCGTGCAGTCGCACCATGCCGACCCGGTGTGGCGCTACTACAGCCAGCCGGACCCGGCCACCCGCACCTACGCGCCCGTCACCGTGCAGCCCAGCGTGGCCCAGGCGGCCATGATCGGCAACCCGGTGTCCTTCCCGCGCGTGAAGGCGCTGGCGGACAGGTTCATGGCCGAAGGGGGCGAACGGGCCTTCTGCGTGGTGCAGGTTACCGAGCAGGAGATCATGGACGCCATGATCCGGGGCAACCGCCACGGGCACATCGCCTGCACCCAGGGTGGCGAATGCCTGGCCGGGCTGATCAAGGCCCGGAAACTGGGACTGGTGTCGCCGGACGAGCACGCCGTGCTCGACGCCACGGCGCACAGCCTGAAGTTTGCGGGCTTCCAGGACATGTACTTCACCAACAGCTTCCCGCCCGAATACGGCGTGACGCCGGACGCCAGCCTGGCCAACGCGCCCGCGCTGGTGGTCAGCCCGGAAGACAAGGCGCGCCTGTCGCCAGAGGCCTACACCCTGGCCGCCGCCGAGGCCGTGGTGGCAAGGCTGGGGCTGGCGAAGAAGGCGTAACGCCGCATTCAGGGGCACGTGCCCAACCCGCTGCAAACAAACGCGCGGCGCACGGAGTCATTCCATGCGCCGCGCGTCTTTCATGCCTGAACAACCGCAATGCGCATTGCGGTTGTTTTGTGCGCGCCATGCCCCCCGCTACCCCGCCGTTGCCGTTGCCCCGCATGGCGTGGCCTGCCGCTCACGTGCTTGCGCTGGCGGGCTTCTTCTGGCACTGGCAAGTGAACGTTTACGAGATTCCGCGACAAGGAGAACGCATGGAGTTCCTGCCCATCAAACGGGCGCTCATGAGCGCCACGGACAAGAGCGGCCTGGCCGAATTCGCGGCCTTTCTGGCGGGCAACGGCGTGGAACTCGTCTCCACCGGCGGCACGCGCCGCATGCTCGAAGGCGCGGGGCTGAAGGTCACCCCCGTCAGCCGCGTGACCGGCTTTCCCGAAATTCTCGGGGGCCGGGTGAAGACGCTGCACCCGCACATCCACGGCGGCGTACTGGCCGACAAGGACAACCCCGAACACGTGGCCACGCTGCGCGAGCTGGGCATTGCCCCGTTCGACCTGATCTGTGTGAACCTGTACGATTTCGCCACCGCCGCGGCCAAGGGGCTGGACCTCAAGCAGGCCGTGGAGGAAATCGACATCGGCGGCCCGTGCATGCTGCGCGCCGCGGCCAAGAACTACCACTCCATCCTTGTGCTGCCTTCGCCCGCGTACTACGGGCGGGCCATGGAGGAAATGCGCACCAATTCCATGCGCGTGGGGCTGGAATTCCGGCGCGAGATGTCAGTGCTCACCTTTGCCGCCACGGCGGCCTATGACCGTATGATCGCCGATTATCTGGCGGCGGCGGCAAGATAGGCTTCTGGCACCCGCTTCGACTGCCGACCGGGCGTCCGCAAGGGCGCCCGGTTTTGCATGACGCCGCTCCCGCATCCTGTATCGGGTCCGCGGGTTCGCCAGACAGGCCAGACATGGCAGACATGCCAGGCAGGCCAGTGAGCGCCCCTCCCGGCAGGAAGCGCCCGTTTCCGCCGCCCTCACCCCATGTCCCGCTTCCCCGCGCCGCCCCTTCCGCGTATGATGCACTTTCGCGCCGGGCAGCCGACCGCAGCCGATCGGGCGCACCACGTTTCATTCCGCCAGCGCAGGAGCACTCCCATCGCCAAGGTTCTCGGCAACACCCAGGGGCTCAAGCCCAGCCACGTCAAGGCCCTGACCCGTCTGTACCAGCGCCGCTTCCCCTCCGTGGGGGGCTATTCGCACGAGCAGGCCCGCGAACTGGCCGCCCTGTCCCGTAGCGTGGGGCGGCAGGTGGCCGTGCTCATCGACCGGCAGGGCCGCGTGGCCATGGTGCTGGTGGGCGACACCGGGGCCATCACCATTCCGGAGCTGCCCCGCGCCCGCACGGGCACGGGCCGCCTGCGCGGCCTGCGCCTGCTGCACACCCACCTGGGGCCGGACCTGCTTTCGCAGGAAGACCTGATGGACCTGCTGTTCCTGCGGCTGGACGGCTTCGGCGTGCTGACCGTGAACGAATGGGGCGAGCCGCTGACCTACCAGCACGCCCACCTGTTGCCCCAACCAGAGGACGGCAAGGCCTACCGGGTGCACCCGGCCCAGCCGTGGGACCGCGTGGACATCGACGTGGTGGCCCAGGTGGAGGCGCTGGAAGCAGAAATGGCCCGCGCCGCCAGCGACGCCCGCGCCGTGGCTCCCACCCGTGCGCGCGGCACTGCCGCCACCG
>NZ_VSMK01000191.1 GCF_011682075.1 Nitratidesulfovibrio liaohensis | reverse complement strand
CCCGCCAATAAGACTCCTTTTTCGACCTTCGCCTGCGATTCGACGGCATACCCGCACCTCCTTGATTGGAGGATGAGCATGCAGGATTTCAAACGAGGGCGGTAGAAGGAGGTGATGTGACGCTTACTTTCATACAATTACTTGTTCCCAAAGGTTCTGTTTGTCGGGGAGTGGTGCGCCGCGTCCGGGTCTGGGTTTGGCCCAGGAGCGCGCGGAGTGACGCCATTTGCCCTCGAAGAGGAGAGGAGAATGGCCAACATTCTGATGATCGGGCATCAGGCGGATTTGTATGTCCACCTGTCCCGCCTTCTCGTCTCAGAAGGGCATACACTACATATTGCATCTACATTTGATGAGGGCATTTCGTATTGTGGGTCGATGGACTGCAACCTTGTGGTGCTTGAAGATACTGTTGTTCAGGAGGTGTCCGCTGCAATAACTTTGCTGCGTGAGACGGCATCATCTCCTCAGGTTGTTGTGGTTGCCGATAGTTACAATCCAGATCGTGGGCATGCGGCGTTGCTTGGCGGAGCGCTGAATTACATGCGCAAGGGTACGGCGCCACGAGCCATTTGTGCGTTGATCGGAAAATTGCCCACTCTTTCTGCGTCATCTTGTAACATTCCATCGTTTCGCAATTTTGGAATTTATGGGAGCTCTGCAAAATTGCAGGTACAGTTAGGTATTATTTCCAGATCACGCAGTGCGATAGTGAACGTGCTGTTGCAAGGTGAAACCGGGACAGGGAAAGAGTTGTTTGCCAGGGCCATCCATCGGATGAGCCCACGGAAAGATGGTCCGTTGATTACCGTGGATTGTGCCTCGTTGCCCGAGCATCTCGTGGAAAGCTTGCTTTTTGGCTATTCACAGGGGGCATTTACTGGTGCGGCGCGGTCGCGGGTGGGACTCATCAAGCAGGCTGACGGGGGGACTCTGTTTCTGGACGAGGTAAGCGAATTGCCGCTGTCACTGCAAAAGAAGTTTCTGCGCGTCTTGCAGGAGCGACGCTATCGCCCCGTGGGGGGCGGCAAGGAAGAAACAAGCAACTTTAGGCTGGTGGCGGCGACAAACAGGGATTTACAGGAAATGGCCCGGCTGGGGACGTTCCGCGATGATCTGCTGTACCGCATCAGCACGATGAAAGTGTTGCTTCCTCCGTTGCGCGAGCGAGGCGCAGACGTGATCGAGATAGCCGAACATTTGCTGGAGGCGAGAGCCGCCGCGAATGGCGGCAGCCCGAGGCAGATGTCGGCGGATTTCAAGGCCCGTTTGTTGGCGTACCCGTGGCCGGGGAACATCCGGGAACTCGTCAACGTCATAGATTGCACGTTGGCAGTGGCCGAGGATGGCGATGCCCTGTTTGCCGAGCATCTGCCCGCAACGATTCATGCGGGGATGCTTCAAGCCAGCACCCCTGCATGGCCCGACCAAGGGCAGGGTGCTGCCCACAGACGGGGCGGGATGGCGCAAAGCCCGGCTGCAGTGGATGGGGATGCGCGTCTGCAGTCTGGAGAGGATGTTGCGCTCTCCATTTCGCGGCCGCATGTCATCCCGTCGTTTCGCGAGGCAAAGCGCGAGGCGATGGAGAGCTTCGAGCGGACATATCTTTCGAAATTGTATGCAGAGACTCAGGGCAATGTGCAGAATGCATGCGCATTGTCGAATTTGTCCCGAGCCAGGCTGTACGAACTGATGAGGAAGTACAGTATATTGGGTTGACGTTCGTGTTGTCGTCCACGTTCTTCAGCCGTGCAGGACTGCAGTCATGATCCTCGAAATTGCCTGCCGAAATCTTTTTCACGACCGTGTAAGGCTTGTCGTGACACTTACAGGCATCGTTTTTGCGGTGGTGCTGGTAACGATACAGTGCGGGCTTTTCCTGGGGTTCATCACCACCATCTCCGGCGTAGTGGACAACAGTCAGGCCGACTTGTGGGTGACCTCGCGCGGGGTCAAGACGTTCGACATCGCCATGCCCATGCCGGAAAGCCGGGTGCAGCAGGTTCAGGGGGTAGAAGGGGTGGCGGACGCCGCAGGGATGGTCGTGGACTTCTCTTTCTGGAAAAAGCCGGATGGCGGGCAGGAGTCCATAGAAATCATCGCCTTTGAGAAACGCAAAGGCCTTGGTGGTCCATGGAACATGATCGAGGGTGATGCAACGCGTCTGGACGCCGAGGACTCGGTGATCATGGACGCCCTCTATCTGGAAAAGCTGGGCGTCACTTCACTTGGCGAACAAGTTGAAATCGTGGCCCATCGAGCCAGGGTGATGGGCTTCACCATTGGCATTCGTTCCTTCACCACTTCGCCTTACGTATTCACCGACTATCGCAACGGGCATCTCTATTCGCGGTTCGCCCCCGGGCAGATCACCTACGTGCTGGTCAAGGCGGATCCGGGCGCGAATCTGGACGAGCTGAGAAAACGTATCGCCGGGCAGGTCGCGCATGTGGATGTGTTCACCACCCAGGAGTTCAGCCAAAAAACCCGCGAGTACTGGATGCTCAGCACCGGGGCCGGTGGGGCCTTGGTGTTGGCCGCACTGCTCGGCCTGGTGGTGGGCATGGTCATCGTTGCCCAAACGCTGTATGCGACCACAATGGACCACCTGCCCGAATTCGCCACATTGAAGGCCATGGGGGCGCCTGACGGGTACATCCTGCGCATCATCATGGGGCAGGCGGTGATCAGTGCGTTGCTGGGCTACGGCCTTGGCATGGGGATCTGCTTCGCCATCGCACATCTGCGCCGCTACGGAGAAACCGCCATCATCCTGTCGCCCCCCCTGGCGCTGGGCATGTTTTTTCTCACGCTTTTCATGTGCGTCGCGGCGTCCGTGATCTCCATCCGCAAGGTGCTGGTCATCGATCCCGCCATCGTGTTCAAGGGGCGCTGATGGAATCCCGGCCATTACTTGAAGTGCGCGACGTGAGCATGGTTTTCGGCAGTGGGGAGAATGCCCAGTATGCCCTGCGCGACGTGGACCTGGCCGTGTTCGACGGAGAGGTGCTGATGCTGCGCGGCCCATCGGGCAGTGGCAAGACGACGTTGCTGTCCATAATGGGCGGCATTCTTTCTCCCACCAGCGGCGACGTGTTCATTGACGGGCACGCGATGACAAAGCGGTCCGCGGCAGAGACATCCGCCCTGCGACTTCAGTACTTCGGCTTCATTTTTCAGGATTACAACCTCTTCCCGACACTGTCCTGTTCGCAGAACATCCAGGTGGCCTTGGATCTGCGGGGGGTTGCCAGGGTGGAGGCGCGGCGGATCGCCGCCCAGACGTTGCAAGAGGTTGGCCTGGGGAACAAGCAGGACGCGATGCCGGCCAAACTCAGCGGGGGCCAGAAACAGCGCCTGGCGGTTGCGCGAGCCCTGGCGGGGTCGCCCAAGGTGATGCTTGCCGATGAGCCGACGGCGGCGCTTGATTCAGGGAATGGCCTCATGATCATGGCACTGCTGCGCGACCTTGCACACGCGCGCGGTCGCGCCGTTGTCGTGGTGACCCACGATGACCGTATCATGCCGTATGCCGATCGGGTCGTGCACATCGAAGATGGACGGATAAAGGTTCCGGGGTGAGGTTCGCCATGAAGCCCAGGCTGATTGTCTTTGCGGCGATTGCCGGCGTGGCGTCGGTGCTCGTGTTTTCCAGGTCGGTACAGCCGCCACTGACCGGGCTCATGCCGCGCACGTCTGCTGCTGCGGCCCTTGAAGAGCGGAAGCAGGGGTGGATAGTCGCCTCCGGAAGGGTAGAGCCCGTAACCAAGGAACTGGTTCTCGGCTT
The DNA here is from genome assembly GCF_011682075.1 of Nitratidesulfovibrio liaohensis. Lineage (GTDB taxonomy): Bacteria > Desulfobacterota > Desulfovibrionia > Desulfovibrionales > Desulfovibrionaceae > Cupidesulfovibrio > Cupidesulfovibrio liaohensis. The sequence continues at coordinate 1,217 of NZ_VSMK01000191.1, read as the reverse complement.
CGAGACCAGCGGGGTCATCGAAACACTCCACGTGGCCGAGGGAGACAGGATCGAGAAAGGGCAGTTGCTCGCCCGCCTTCGCAACGAGGTGGAACTGGCCCAGCTTGATGAGGCGCGTGCCAATGCGCTTGCCGCACGAATGGAACTGGAGAAGCTGACCAACGGAGCCAGGCCGGAAGAAAAGGGAGAGGCGCAGGCCAGGGAGCGCCGGGCGCTCAAGGTGTTCGAGCAGGCCCGGCAGGAGGCGGCGCGGCGTCAGCGGCTCCGGTCTCAGGACGCCATCTCCAGGGAAGACATGGAACGCGCCCAGCGCGACATGGACGTGGCAAAGCAGGAGTATGACGCGGCCTGGCAGCAGTTGAAGCTGGTCGAAGACATGTACCGGCGGGAGGACGTGGCCAAGGCAGGGCATCAACTGGCCGCGGCCGAGGCCGCCGTCCGGGTTGCCGAGTCCACACTGCGCCGCATGGATCTGCGGTCTCCGGTGGCCGGAACGGTGTTGCGTGTGCATGGCGAACCGGGTGAAGTCTTTTCGCTCTTTGCGCCCTCGCCTGTGATCAGCGTCGGTGATATTGCGGCGCTCAACGTCAGGACAGAAGTGGATGAACGGGACATCGGCCGCGTCAGGGTGGGGCAGGCCGCGTACGTGAGGGCCGATGCCTATGGCAAGGAACGGTTCGGCGGCAAGATAACCCGCGTGGTGCTCAGCCTGACGCCCAAGACCCTGCGCACCGGCAACCCGTCGGAGCCGGTGGACAGGAGTGTGCTGGAGGTGCTGATCACGCTCGATGCGCCCGGCCCGCTCGTCAGTGGCTTGCGAGTGGATGCCTACATCGATGCCTCTGCACTCCCCTTGCCGCAGTGACGTTTTGAGGGCGCACCAGCATGCCGTTGCTTCAGGAACACCACCCCGCGCGCACTGTTGCGGCGCCGCCGGGCGAGATATTATGGCGAGTTGCTCCGTTCGCTGTCTATATGGTGTTCACGGCAATTGTCGAGGTTGCGACATTGCTCGGCCTGTCGTTTTCAAGCGCATGGGCGGGTACGCTCTATCCCGTAAGGGCCGTTTGCGTGGCGGTGGCGTTGGGGGGTAACCGTCCAGACAACCCCACCTTTTCAGGCGAGCGGTCATCAAGTAGACATCAGTGAACTGGCTTAGACCGGGTTGTTCTTTGACATGCCTTGCGGCAGCAGGGCCTTGAGGTCGTCCTGGCTGC
>NZ_VSMK01000190.1 GCF_011682075.1 Nitratidesulfovibrio liaohensis | reverse complement strand
AAGCAGCTGGCCGGGCAGGCCGCCCGCCACGAACACGACGCGGCCCTCGTGGCGGCATACGGCGCGGCCGCCAGCGGCAAGGCCGTCCACGGTCAGTTCCAGAAGGTCGCCGGGGCGGGGGGTGGTATCGGACATGGTGTCTCCATGAATATGTTGTGAACGTGGCGACCGGGGTGGCCGCGTGTGCATGTTTGCTTCGGCCCGTCCGGTTGCGCGATTGCAGTGGGCGGGCCGGGTGGGGCGTCACCTGGCGGAGGGGGATGCCCCGTTCGGTGCTGCCGGTGCCCGGCGCCATTCCTGCCGGGGGCGGGGCGGGCCATGTACAGCGGGACGGCGCGCGAGGCAAGTGCGCGCAAGGCTTGAACGGTGCTTCCCTTGTGCGGGAATTCACGATGCGCTTGACATTTGCCGGAAAAGCGGCAAGTAATCTGCGGACCTGGAGTGTTCACGTCAATCCCCGCCCGGTGCGAGGCGGTCGTCTTGCGCGACCGCGTGCCGTCGCCGGGCCGCACAAGGAGTCCGGACATGCTGAACGAACTGATTCAGAATGCGATGCATTCGAGCCCGCAGGGTTTCCTGGGCGTCAGCCTGATCGCCATCTACTTCTGCGTCATCGTGGCCACCGCCTTCTACCGTATCGGTAAGGGTGACCACATGCATCATTAGAAGGGACCGCAGAACGAAGGAATCAGGGACGGGCTTGCCCGCCGGGTTTCTTCGGCACCGTGCCGCATCCCTTGCCGGGGCGTCGCGGGGGTATCGGTGCGCCAGCGCGCGCATCGCCAGTTTTCCGCAAGGGCCGTCCGCAAGGGCGGCCTTTTTGCGTGCCCTGCGCCCGGCGGAGAGGGGCGGACCAACCGGCAACCTTCGACGGCGTCCCGGGTCCGGGCGTCCCGTTTGGACCCGCCCGGTTTTGCCCAGTCCCGCCAGTCCCGCCAGTCCCGCTTCCGCCCCGTCATACCCGCAGGCGGTCCTCCATGATGTCCATCAGGTAGCGACCATAGTCGTTCTTCAGCATGGGAGCTGCCAGCGCGCGCAGGGCGTCGTCGTCGATGTAGCCCTTGCGCCAGGCGATTTCCTCGATGCAGGCGATTTTCAGCCCCTGCCGGTCCTGCACGGCCCGCACGAACGACGCCGCCTGATGCAGCGATTCGAAGGTGCCGGTATCCAGCCAGGCCACGCCGCGTCCCAGGAATTCCACCGAAAGGTTGCCCTCGCGCAGGTACAGGTTGTTCAGGTCGGTGATTTCCAGTTCGCCGCGCGGCGAGGGGGAGAGCCGCGCGGCCAGCTCCGGCGCGCGCCCGTCGTAGAAATAGAGTCCGGTGACGGCAAAGCGCGACTTGGGCGCTACGGGTTTTTCCTCGATGCTCATGACCTTGCACGCCGCGTCGAATTCCACCACGCCGTAGCGTTCCGGGTCACGCACCTTGTAGCCGAACACGATGCCGCCCTTTTCCAGCCGGGCGCACTGCCGCAGCAGCGAGGGCAGCCGGTCGCCGTAGAACAGGTTGTCGCCAAGGATCAGGCAGCTGGGTTCGCCGGCCAGAAAGTCCCGCGCCAGCAGAAAGGCCTGGGCCAGCCCTTCGGGTCGTGGCTGTTCGATGTAGGTGAACGAAAGGCCCAGTTGGGCGCCGTCGCCCAGCAGTTCGCGAAAGCGCGGCTGGTCCGCCGGGGTGGTGATGATGCATATTTCGCGGATGCCCGCCAGCATCAGCACCGACAGCGGATAGTAGATCATGGGCTTGTCGTACACCGGCATGAGCTGCTTGGAGACGCCCAAGGTGATGGGATAGAGCCGCGTGCCGGACCCACCGGCGAGAATGATGCCTTTCATGCCGACCTCTCTGGTGATGATGCCGTGCAGGGCACGGCAGTGCGGCATGGTAGCCGGGACGGGGCGGGAAGGGAAGGGGGATGCGCGCCGGGGCCGGGTGGGGTGGGTGGGGCCGCGTAGGCGTACCGTGCGTGACGGACGGACTGGTCGTTACGGGCCGGGGGGGGCGTGCTGGCGTTCGGGCAACAAAAAAGGCGGCCTGGCCGTCCCAACAAAAAAAACGGCTTTCGCCGTTTGACGCCCTTTGTGGCAAGGGCGCTGGGGTGTGCTCGCGCTTTTTGGTGGTCCGGGGGGAACAGCCTTGGGGGAGGGCCTTGGTGCGGGGTTCCCCCCGGACGCGAGACGAGACACACTCGAGAAGGGATATACCCCCGGAACCATGGGGCGTCTGTTAGAAATTTCGCGGGGTCGGGAAGGTGTCTGGCTGTAAGCGGTTGCTGACGCGCGGTATCGTTGACGAAAGTGAAAATTCTAATGCGGGCGCGGTTCGCTGGGCGTTGCAGGCGGAGGGAAATCCCGCCCTTGCGGGGCAGGTGGGTGTGTGCTATCGACATCGGCCCCGCATGCCGGGGAGCGTGAAGCGGCCAAAAGACCCGCGTTCGCGCACGGATGCGGCCCACTGGTGGCCGCCCGGACGGAATTTTACGAATATTCCCGGGGCTCGGCCGCGCAGAGTGGCAATCCGGGGTTGACTTCCTGCCCCGAATGAGGATAAGTCAGCCCTCTCTCGTCATGGAGGTTACTAATGTACGCGATTATCGAAACGGGTGGCAAACAGTTCCGCGTCGAAGAAGGCGCCAAGATCTTCGTCGAGAAGCTCGAGGCCGAAGCCGGCAGCGAAATTGTCATCGATAAGGTTCTGATGCTGGGCGGCGGCGCGTTTTCCGTCGGCGCTCCCTATGTGGAAGGCGCGAAGGTCACCGCCGAGGTGGTCGAACACGGTCGCGGCGAAAAGCTCATCGTGTTCAAGAAGTGGCGCCGCAACGACTCCCGCAAGAAGCAGGGCCATCGTCAGGACTTCACGGCCCTGAAGATCAAGGCCATCCAGGCCTAGCGCCAAGGAGAACACGTCATGGCACATAAGAAAGCAGGCGGCAGTTCCCGTAACGGTCGCGACAGCGCCGGACAACGCCGCGGCGTGAAGCGCTTCGGCGGCGAGCAGGTTCTGGCCGGCAACATTCTGGTCCGTCAGCTGGGCACTCGCGTGCACCCCGGCGACAACGTGGGCATGGGCAGGGACTACACCCTGTTCGCCACTGTCGAGGGCACCGTGAAGTACGAAAAGTACACCCGCAAGAAGAAGGTCCAGACCCGCGTGCACGTGGTGCCCGCCCAGGCGTAGGCCAGGCCGCACATACACGTCCACGGCTTGCATTTCCGGGGCGGAAGTCGCGTAGCGTTCTTCCGCCCCTTTCGTGTTTGCTCCGTGCCGCGGGCTCGTGTAGTGCACGGGGCAGGCAGGCCGTACCCATTGCGTCAATGGTGTCGGGCAGGCCTGACATGGAGACCGAACCAGTCATATCCATGCCAGTCAGGTCCGAACCCGGCAGGCCCAGACAGGTCTGGCCCAAACCGGCACGGAAGGCGGGGCAGGCGCGCCGGTTGTCGGCGCCCACACCGGATTTTTCGGCGTTCTGTGCGTTCACCGCGCCGGGCGCGTTACGGCCAGCCGGGCACTTTCGGCATCGCTTCGGCGTTCCGGGCATTCCGGGCGCCGCATCCATCGCATATCCACAGTTTTCAAGGCAGGCATCATCATGCGCTTCGTTGACGAAGCCACCATTACGGTTCGCGCGGGCAACGGCGGCAACGGCTGCGTTTCTTTCCGCCGCGAAAAGTTCGTGCCGCGCGGCGGCCCCGACGGGGGCGACGGCGGCGACGGCGGCAGCGTCATCCTGCGCGCCTCCAACCGGCTGCTGTCGCTCTACGACTTCCGCCTGCAACGCAACTACGAGGCGCCGAACGGGCAGGGCGGCATGGGCAGCCAGTGCCATGGCCGCAAGGGCGACGACCTGACGGTGGAATTGCCCGTGGGCACCCAGATCTACGAGGTGACCGAGGACGGCGAAACCCTGCTGTGCGACCTTTCCGACCCGGAGACCGTCTTCGTGGTGGCGCAGGGCGGGCGCGGCGGCAAGGGCAACGAGCACTTCAAGTCGTCCACCAACCGCGCCCCGCGCTTTGCCCAGAAGGGCGAGACGGGAGAGGTGCGCTCGCTGCGCCTGGAACTGAAGATCCTGGCCGACGCGGGCCTGCTGGGCCTGCCCAACGCGGGCAAGTCCACGTTCATCTCCAAGGTGTCGGCGGCGCGGCCCAAGATCGCGGCCTATCCGTTCACCACGCTGATCCCCAACCTGGGCGTGATGATCGACGAGGTCGATCCCGAACAGCGGCTGGTCATCGCGGACATTCCCGGCCTCATCGAGGGGGCGCACGCAGGGCAGGGCCTTGGGCACCGCTTCCTGAAGCACGTGGAGCGCACCCGGTTCCTGGTGCACATCCTGAGCGTGGAAGACGTGTCGCTGGACAGCCCCGACGGCCCGTGGAGCGGCTTTGACCTCATCAACGAGGAACTGGTGCGCTTCGATGCAGACCTTGGCCAGCGGGTGCAGTTGCAGGTGGTCAACAAGATAGACCTGCGCGACCCGGAAGCTGTGCAGGCCCTGCGTGAACGCGCCGCCGCCGATGGCCGCACCGTGCACTTCATGTCCGCGCTGACAGGCGAGGGGGTGGAGGACGTGGTGGCCGAGATGTGGCGCATGCGCGACGAGCTGGACAACCACGAGGCCCTGGTGCGCCTGCGCGAGACCGAGGAATTCGACGAGGAAGAAAGCGACATCGAGGTGATCTGGGTGCGCGAATAACCCCGGCGCAAGCTGGCGGCGCGCCCGCATCCCAACGGAGCGACGGCATGTCCGGACGGAAAGAGGCAAGGCGGGATCAGGCGGATACGGCGGGCGACTGGCAGGCCGAACGGCGCAGGGCGCTGGCGGATGCGCGGTGCGTCGTGGTCAAGGTGGGCAGCGCCGTGCTGACCAACGGCGAGGGGCTGGACCTTGCCATGGTGGAATCGCTGGCGGGCCAGCTTTCCGCCGTGCAGGAAGGCGGGCGGCGCGTGGTGCTGGTGTCTTCCGGCGCGGTGGCGGCGGGGCGCGGCGTGCTGCGCAGCTGCTGCGAGATCG
>NZ_VSMK01000189.1 GCF_011682075.1 Nitratidesulfovibrio liaohensis | reverse complement strand
GTTCCTGGTGCGGCTGCCGCTGACCGCGCCCCCGGGCGTGGAGGTGGCCCCGGCGGAACCCGTTGCCCCGTTGGGCAGCCACGTGCAGGGGCTTGACTGGCCGGGGTCCGGCCCCTTGCCGCAGCATGCCCAGGCAGCGGGCAGGGATGGCGGGCTGGTGCTGGTGGTGGAAGACAACCGCGACATGATCGCCTACATCGTGGACATTCTGCGCCCGTACCATCAGGTAGCCGTGGCCTTCGACGGTGAAGAGGGGCTGCGCAAGGCGCTGGACCTGCGGCCCGACCTCATCGTGTGCGACGTGATGATGCCCCGCGTGGACGGCCAGCGCATGGTGGAACAACTGCGTCGCTACCCCGGCATGGCCGATGTGCCGGTGCTGATGCTGACCGCCAAGACCGACGACGAACTGCGCGTCCATCTGTTGCACGGCGTGGTGCAGGGGTACATCCAGAAGCCCTTCACGGCGGCAGAACTGCAGGCCAGCGTGCACGCCGAACTGCGCGACCGGGCCAGGCACAAGGCGGAACTTGACGAAAGTGAAACGCGCTTTCGGGCCACCTTCGAGCAGGCGGCGGTGGGCCTTGCCATGGTGGCACCGGACGGAAGCTGGCTGCGCGTCAACGGCAAGCTGTGCGACATCGTGGGCTATTCGCCTGAAGAACTGGTGAAACTGCGCTTTCAGGACATCACGCACCCCGAGTATCTGGACAGCGATCTTGTGCAGATGCGTCGGGTGTTGGCCGGAACCATCGACACCTACAGCCTGGAAAAACAGTATCTGCGCAAGGGCGGTGAGCCGGTGTGGGTGAACCTGACCGTGGCCCTGGTGCGCAAGGCCGACGGTACGCCCGACTACTTCATCTCGGTGGTGGAGGACATCCAGCAGCGCAAGGCCTTCGAACGGCGCCTGGCCGAAAGCGAGGAGCGCTTCCGGCAGGTGGTGGAGTACGCTCCCGAGGCCATCTTTCTGCAGAAGGAGGGCAGGTTCGCCTATGCCAACCCGGCGGCACGGGCGTTGTTCGGCGTCGAGGATCCCAAGGAGATCATGGGTCGGGGCGTGCTGGAATTTTTCCATCCCGACGACCGGGATACGGTGGTCGGACGCATTCGCCAACTGAACGAGGAGCGCCGTACCGTGCCACGCGAGCACGTGCGCATTCAGCGCCGGGACGGCACCGTGGTGGATGCGGAAACGTCGGCCGTGCCCTTCCGACTGGGGATGCGCGACGGCGCGCTGGTCTTCGTGCGCGACGTCAGCGAACGGATACGGGCGGAACGCGAGATTCGCGATCTTGCGCGCTTTCCCGGTGAGAACCCCAACCCGGTCATGCGGGTCAGTCCGGATCTGGTGCTGCTGCACGCCAACCGGTCCAGCGGTGTTTTTCTCGACTGCTTCGGTGCGCAGATGGGTGGCCCCTTTCCCGCGCAGTTCGCCGGGGTGGTGGCCGAGGCCTTGCGCACCTGGACCGTGCAGACCTTCGAGGCCCAGTGCTGCGACCGCATTTACGACATGACCGTGAACCCCATCGCCGACGGAGGCTACGCCAACATCTACGGCCTGGACATCACCGAACGGAAGAACGCCGAGCGCGAACTGATCAACGCGCGCGAGGCGGCGGAAGCCGCCACCAGGGCCAAAAGCGCCTTTCTGGCCAACATGAGCCACGAACTGCGCACCCCCATGAACGGGGTGCTGGGCATGCTGCAACTGCTGGACGCCACCCCTCTGGACACGGAGCAGCGCGGCTACGTGCAGGTGGCCCACGCGGCGGGCAGCAACCTGACGCGCCTGCTTGGCGATCTGCTGGACCTGGCCCGGGTGGAGTCGGGGCGGCTGACCATCCGCGAGGAGCCGTTCGATTTCACCGGACTGGCACAAGAGGTGCTGGCCGTGCTGCGGCCCGAGGCGGACCGCAAGGATATCGTGCTGGAGACGGCGGTGGACGGCGTGCCGCATGCCCTGCTGGGCGACCCGCTGCGCATCCGTCAGATGCTGCTGAACATAGTGGGGAATGCGGTGAAGTTCACCGACCGGGGGCACGTGCGGCTGCTGGCCCGGTTCGAGCCGCCAGCCAGGCCGATAGGGCCAGACGGGCCAGACGGGCCGGGCAGGCAGGGCGTGCGGGGCACACTGTGCATCGATGTGGAAGATACCGGCATCGGCATACCCGGCGACATGCTGGGCACCATCTTCGAGCCGTTCACCCAGGTGGAGGACGCCGTGTCGCGCAGGCACGGCGGCGCCGGTCTGGGGCTGTCCATCGTGCGGCGCATCGTGGAACTGATGGCGGGCGAGGTTTCCATGACCAGCGCGGAGGGGCGCGGCACCACCGTGACCTTGCGCCTGCCCATGGCCGAAACGGACCAGGTGCCCGTGCAGGAGCAGACACGCAACGGGCTGTCCGACGTGTCTGCCCGCCAGGGCTGCCTGCTGCTGGTGGAAGACGACCACGTGAACCGGCTGACCGTGCTCTGGATGCTGGAGAAGCTGGGCTACGAGGCCCTGGCCGTGGGGGATGGCGCGGCGGCGTTGCAGGCGCTGCGGGACGGACGCTTCGACACGGTGCTCATGGACGTACAGATGCCGGTCATGGACGGCTTGCAGGCCACGGCGGCCATCCGCACCGCCACGGACCTGCCGGGCGGGTCGGACATTCCGGTTATCGCCCTGACCGCCTACGCCATGGAGGGCGACCGCGAACGCCTGCTGGCTGCGGGCATGGACGACTACATCGAGAAGCCGGTGGACGTGCAGGCGCTGCGCCGGGTGCTGTCCCGTTTCGTGGGCGTCCCTGCTTCCCGGGTGTCTTTCGATGAGCCTCGTACGGAGAAACTGCCGGATAATTCCTAGGTATGGGCGAACAACCTTGTCCGCGGCGGGCAGGGGCGGCAGGACGGCGCCGCGCGCGGGCTATATGGCCCGGCGCAGGCGCCGTTCCACGTGGCGTGCCGCCAGCGAGCAGGAAAAGGTCAGCATCAGGTACAGGGCCGCCACCGTGAGCCATATCTCGAAGGTCAGGTAGGTGGCGGCCATCAGTTCCATGCCCTGAAAGGTCAGCTCGCGGATGGAGATCACCGACAGGATGGCCGAATCCTTGATGGTGGAGATGAATTGCCCGGCCAGCGGCGGCACGATGAGCCGGAAGGCCTGCGGCAGGATGACGTGGCGCAGTTGCTGCCGCCGGGTCAGCCCGGTGGAGGCCGATGCCTCCCATTGGCCGCGCCCCACGCCCTCCAGCCCGGCGCGCACGATTTCGGTGATGTAGGCGCCTTCGTACAAGCCAAGAACGAGGACCCCGGAAAGGAACACCGGCAATTGTCCGGGCGGCGCCAGCAGCAGGGAGGATGCCCGCATCAGCCAGTCCTGCACGGACAGGTACAGTTGTGGGGGCAGCATGTCCGCCACGCCGTCGGCCACAGGAGCGAACAGTCCGGCCAGCAACGGGGCGAACTGCGAACTCACGAAGAAGTGGAAGATGAACACCAGGACCAGCGGCGGCAGGTTGCGCACCCCTTCCACGTAGGTACGCGCCACCATTCGCCGGAACAGGTGCGGGCTGGCCCGCAGCAGACCCATGCCCGTGCCGATGCACAGGGCCAGCAGTGTGGACCACACCCCCAGGCGCACCGTAACCAGCAGCCCCTGGGTCAGCGTGCCCGGCACCCAGCCCCCCGCCCCCTGTGCCACCTGCTGCGCGTCGTGCCGCAGCAGGTACTGCCACACCACGCTCCAGTTCCATTGGTAGTCCAGACGGCCTGCCGCGTTCAGGAACAGCCATGTCCCGCCGGCCAGCAGCAGCGCCAGCAGGGCCGCGTCCAGCCGCCGCGCGGCCGGGGGGGACAGAAAGTCCTCCACTGCAGTGGGTGCTTCGGTCGCGTGGCCATGCCGCGCTTCATCGTCCCCGTGTTCCTGATGCGGAAGACGCGGGGGAAAGGCCGGGACGTTGTGCTCCGGCGGCAGGGCCGGGAACGGGCGAGGAAGCATGGCACTCCGGGACGGTTGACGGGATGCGGCGGGCGAACTGCCGCACGGCGCGCCGGGCCGCGTGTGCGGGCCCGGTGCGTCGCGTGGCGGGGGCGGGCTACTTCAGCCGCGCTTCCCACTCGTTGGTTTCGAACCAGTAGTGTTTGCGTTCCTTCAACCAGCCCTCGGCTTCCACCAGGCGGATCCAGTTGTCGAACACGTTCAGGGTATCCACGTCGCTCTTGCGCACGGCAAAGCCCACCGGCTCGCTGGTGAAGGTGCCGGGCACCGGCAGGAACAGCTTGTCCGGGTTCTTCAGCACCTCGAAGGCGGGCAGCGGCGCGCTGGAAACCATGGCGTGGGCGCGCCCGGACAGCACTTCCTGGATGGCCGGGGCCTCGTCGTCGAACAGGCGCAGGGTGGCGCGGGGGAAACGCTTTTTGGCCGCGGCCGCAGCCGTGCTGCCGGTGCGCGCGGCGATGGTGACCTCGGGCTTGTCGAAGTCTTCAAGAGTGGTGAAGCCCTTGGCCGTGGCGCGGTTGGCCATCAGGGCCATGCCCGCGTAATCGTAAGGAATGGTGAAGTTGACCTTCAGATTGCGGTCGGGCTTCACGCTCATGCCGCCGATGATCACGTCGAACTTGCCGGTGAGCAGGGCGGGGATGATGCCCGACCACTTGGTGGGCACGAATTCCACCTTCACGCCCAAGTCTTCCGCCAGGCGGGTGGCCACGTCCACCTCGAAGCCGACGAACTTGCCGCTGATGTCCTGCATGGCCCATGGCACGAAGGTGGAAAAACCCACCCGCAGCACGCCGCGCTCCAGCACGCCCGCGATGACGCTTTCCTCGGACAGTTTCTGGCGTACGGATGCCTCTGCCGCACGGGCGGGGGCATGCGGCGTCAGCAGCGCCGCAAGCACCAGCAGGATGGTCAGCAGCAGGGCTGGGCCGTGCAGACGGACAGAAGAGGGAATCGTAAGCATGTGAGTGCCTCCGTTGCGTGGCGCGCGGTTGCGGCGCGCGGGCTGCGCCCCGGCGGCATGGTGCGCCGCCGGTCGG
>NZ_VSMK01000188.1 GCF_011682075.1 Nitratidesulfovibrio liaohensis | reverse complement strand
CCTGCCGGGGCCGCCCGTGCGCCTGGGGGTGCCGCGCCGCCTGCGCGGCCTGCTGTGGGGCCACGCCAACGGGCTGGTGGACGCATATGCGGCCATGGGCATCACCCGGGCCATGGTCCACTGGCGCGACGACGACAGCTTCACGCTGGAATGACGACGGCGGCCACCCCGCACTCCGGGACGACCGCCGCCGCAAAACCATCGTTTGCCCAGCCGTTCACCAGCGGATGGGATGCTCTCCCCGTTCCGCCAGCCAACCATTGACCCGCGCAAAGAGCCCGCACCCGAAGAACCCGCGCGAGGCCGACAACGGCGAAGGATGCGCCGCCGTCAGCACCAGATGCGCCGGATGGGTCACCAATGCCGCAAACCCGTGCGCGGGCCTGCCCCAGAGCAGAAAGGCGCACGGCTGCGAACGCGCACCCAGCGCGGCCACGATGCTCCGCGTGACGTCCTCCCAGCCGAGGCCCGCATGGCTGTTGGGTTGCCCGTCCTCCACGGTGAGCACCGTGTTCAGCAGCAGCACGCCCTGCGCGGCCCAACGCGACAGATTGCCGGAGGGGGCGGCGGATTCGGGGGATACATTGCCGAACGGCGTCAGCAACGGCGCGCCTGCGGGCGTGTTGCCAGCCGGGTGCCAAGACGGATGCGAGGACGCATGCGAGGACGGGCCGGATTTGCCCGTCTGGTCCCCGAAGCCCGGTTGCCCCGACCCCACGCCGTAATTGGCGGCCACTTCCCTGAAGATGTTGCGGAGCGAACGCGGCAAGGGCACCCCGTCGGCAACGGAAAAGGCCAGACCGTGGGCCTGCCCCGGCCCGTGGTAGGGGTCCTGCCCCAGGATCACCACCCGCACCGCGTCCCACGGCGTGGCGCACAGCGCCCGGAACACGTCGGCGCGTGCCGGATAGATGGTCCGCCCCTGCGCGCGCAACGCCTCGACCGTGGCCAGCACTTCCAGATGCCTGCGGGCAACCAGATCCGCCACATTGTCCGGCCAGCCGGTGCCAGCCAGCGGGTCCGGTCCGGCAAGAACCGCAGGATCGGGCGTGACGGGCAGGCAGGGCGGGGCGTAACGTGGGGGCGCGCCGGGCCCCTTGTCCTGAACACCGCCAATCACCTTGCCCGACGTAACCGCCCCATCCACCTTGCGCGGCCTGCCGCGCCGCCGCGGAGTTGCCTGCGGCTGGTCGTCCAGCACGGGCGAAGCCGTGACATCGGGCGATGACGCAGTGCTGGCCGCAGTTGCACGTGCCTCTGCACACTCCCCGGCCCCGGGCACCGGGCCGTCCACCAGTATCCTGCGCCGGGCCATCTACAGAGCCGTCACCCAGTGCTGGATGCGGTCGAAGGCCTCGGTCAGTTCCGCCTCGTCCATACCGAAGGACAGCCGCAGGTGACGTTCGCCCGTGGGGCCGAACGAGCCGCCCGGCACGGTGATCACCCGCGATTCTTCCAGCATGCGCCGGGCCACGGTCATGGAGTCGGCATCGGTGAAGGTGTAGCGGGCCATGGCGTAGAACGCGCCGCGCGGCGGCACGTAGGTGAAGTGCGGGGCCAGCGCGTCCAGCCTGCGACAGGTCAGGTCGCGCCGGGCGGTCAGGGCCGTGCGCATGGCGTCCACGCAGTCCTGCGGACCGGTCAGCGCGGCAAGGGCCGCATGCTGCGACACCGTGGGCGCGCACACCGCAGTAGCGTCGTGCACCTTCAGCAGTTCCGCCATCCACGCGGCGTCGGCGGCCACGTAGCCCACGCGCCAACCGGTCAGGGCGTACTTCTTGGAAAAGGAATTCACGGTGATGACGTGACGGCGCAGTTCCGGCTGGTTCACGGGGCAGAAGCGCGGCGTGCCGGGGGCTTCGCCGTACACCATGTAGTCGTAGGTGTCGTCCACGATGAGCACCAGGTCGCGCTCCAGCGCAAGGTCGCACAGGGAGCGCACGTCGGCGTCGTCATACACCCCGCCAGTGGGGTTGCCGGGGCTGCACACGATGATGGCCCGCGTGCGCGGGGTGACGGCGGCGCGCACCGCGTCCACGTCCAGCCCCCAGTCCGCAGCGCGCAGGGGCACATGCACGGGCACGCCCTCTGCCATCAATACCTGCTCGGCGTGCGAGGCGTAGCCCGGCGAGGGGATGATCACCTCATCGCCGCGCTCCACCACGGTGAGCATGATCATCACCAGCGCTTCCATGGCCCCCACGGTGACGCCGATTTCCGTCTCCGGGTCGAAGCGCGCCCCCTTGCGGGCCAGGATGTCCGCGGCAATGGCCTCGCGCAGGGCGGGCATGCCGGGTTGCAGGCTGTAGCGCCCCGCAGTGGGGTCGTCGCGCAGGGCGCGGCACACGGCCTCCACGATGTGGTCGGGCGTGCGGAACGAAGGCACGCCCTGCCCCAGCGACACGCAGCCGCCTACCTTGGCGGCCAGCATGGGCATGAGCTTGGTGGCGGAAATGCGGATGTTGCGCACGCGCTCGGCAACGCGCAGGGGAGATTCCGGGGGAGTGGCATTGGACATGGTTCGGCTCCGGTGAGTGGCAGAAATGGGCGGAGGTAACGAAATGGCCGCGCGGGTGGGCAAGCTTCGCTCTGCGCGCGGGCACCCGGTGGCACGATGCGTCGACAGCCTTGGGCTATACCCGCCCGCGCCGCGCTCCGCAACGCGCGGGGACGACGGGGCCGCGCCATGGGAACACAGCCGATGCCCATACCCCGATATTGGTGCGCGGTCTTGCATGGACGTGCGCCCAATGGCACCCTGATGGCACGGCAGCATGAACGGATGCAGCCCACCCGCCCCCCGTGAGGTCCGCATGAAGTACACCTGCACCATCGAACACCTGCCCGGCTCGCGCCCTCTGGAGGCGCCCCCTCGGCCACCCCGCCATGCGGTCGGGCACCGGGCGGGTTACGACACCGGATTCGGCATGGACGCCGCGCCGGACACCGGTGACGACAGCGATTATGGTCAACGCCCTGTGCCCGCTTCCGGCCTGCCCCTGCCGGTGCGCGACCGCATCGTGCTGGATGCGGCCCCCGGCGAAGTGCCGTGGCATATCGCCCTGAAGTTTCTGGGGTATCTGCTGTACCGGGAATGGGAGCCGCGCGTGGAAGAAGGAGTGGGCTGGCACTACAAGCCGGACCTGGTCTCGCTGGACGCGGCGGGGAACATCCGGCTGTGGCTGGACTGCGGGAACATTGCGGCGCGCAAGACCGACCGCGTGGCGGCCAAGTTGGGCGAGGACACGCCCTTCCGCATCCTGCGCCGGACGGAGAAGGACGCCCGGCAACTGGCAGCCACGCTGGCGGGCAAGGTGCGCCACCCGCAGCGGGTGCGGTTGATCGCGTTTGACGCAGGATTTGTGGACGCCATCGCGGCGGGGCTGGACAGCACCAACCGTATCAAGGCCCTGCGCGGGACCGACCGGCTGGACCTGACCTTCGAGACGCGGCAGGACCGGGTGGAGTTGCACAGCCGGTTGCATGTGCTGGAATTGAAGGGGTAACGAAAATACCCATGGATATCGAGGGGTGGAGACGGTAACGACCGCTCCCAACAGCACTCGCAACAGCGTATCAGCCCCCCAATTGAAAAGTTTGGAAGGCGGGGGAGGGTTCGGGAGGGGGAGGAAACTTTTACAAAAGTTTCCTCCCCCTCCCGATTTTCTTCATGTTCTTTTTTCGTCTCTACCCGAACACCTTGCCGGGGTTCATGATGCCCTTGGGGTCGAACACCTGGCGGATGCCCTGTTGCAGGCGGATGGAGGCGGGGGAAAGTTCCAGGGGCAGCAGGTGCTTCTTGGCTTCGCCTATGCCGTGTTCGCCGGAGATGGTGCCGCCAAGCTCCAGCACCTTGCCCACCAGGGCCACGATGCCCTGCTCCACCACGTCGCGGGTATCGCGGGTGGGGGCGGTGACGTTGAGATGGATGTTGCCGTCGCCCGCATGGCCGAAGGCGAAGATCTCCATGCCGTAGCTCTGCTCGAACTCGGGCAGCGCGGCCACCAGTTCGGCTATGGCGCCAAGGGGCACGGCCACGTCCTCGGACATGTACAGGGCGGCATAGTCGTGGATGCGCAACGACACCTGGCGGCGCGCGCCCCACACGCGGGCGCGGGTTTCCTCGTCGGCGGCGGGCAGCACGTGGGTGGCGCCCTGCTGGCGGCATATGGCGGCCACAAGGTCAAGCTCGGGCACGATCTGCTCGCGGGCGCCGTCCAGTTCGATGATCAGCAGCGAGGGCTTGTCGCCGGGCACCGGGATGGGCAGCAGTTCGCCCAGCAGGCGAATGCAGCGGTGGTCCAGGAACTCGATGGCCGAGGGCAGGTGCCCTCCCCCCAGCACGGCGGCCACGCCGCGCATGGCGGCGGCCATGTCCGGGAAGGCCACGGCCATGCTCACGGTGGCGGGCGGCAGGGGCACCAGTTTGAGGGTCAGGGCGGTGATGACGCCCAGCGTACCCTCGGACCCGCACAGCAGGTGGGCCATGTCGTAGCCCACCACGCCCTTGCGGGTGCGCACCCCGGCGCGCAGCAGTTCGCCGTCGGGCAGCACGGCCTCCACGCCCAGCACGTAGTCGCGGGTGACGCCGTACTTGACGCATGCGGGGCCGCCCGCGTTGGTGGCCACGTTGCCGCCGATGGTGGAACGGTCCATGCCCGCCGGGTCGGGCGGGTAGTACAGGCCCTGTTCGGCGGCGGCGTCGCGCACGCGCTGCGAGATGACGCCCGCCTCCACCTCGGCCACCAGATTGCGGGGGTCGATGGCGCGGATGCGGTTCATGCGCTCCAGCGACAGCACCACCCCGCCGCGCACGGCAAGGCAACCGCCCGCAAGGCCGGTGCCGCCGCCGCGCGGAATGACCGGAATGGAATGCGCGCTGGCGCAACGCAGCAGCGCCTGCACCTGTTCCACGGTTTCCGGCAACACCACCAGGTCGGGGGCGGCGCGCAGTTCCGAGGCGTCGCGGTCGTAGGGTTCACCGGGGGCGTGCAGCACGGCGGCGTCGCCCACGGCGGCCACGATGGCGGCGCGGTGGGCGTCGGTGAGCACGAAGCGGCGAGA
>NZ_VSMK01000187.1 GCF_011682075.1 Nitratidesulfovibrio liaohensis | reverse complement strand
TCCGGTGCCGGCCCGGGCCGGGGCAAGGCCGAAGGCCAGCAGCCCGACGGCAAGGGCCAGCGCGGCCAGCCAGGCCATGGGCCCGGCAAACGCGGACACCATGACAGCGGAATGGTCGGTGGGTGCGGAACGGCGGTGGCGGGTCATGCGCGGTCTCCCCTGTCTATCGCTTCAGCTGCACGGCAGTCTGCAACATGGTGTCCGACGTCTGAATGGCCTTGGAGTTCATTTCGTAGGCGCGCTGGCCCACGATCATGTTCACCATCTCGTCCACCACCTCGACGTTGGACATTTCCAGAAAGCCCTGGGCAATGGTGCCCACGTTGTCTTCACCGGGCACGCCTTCCACTGCCTCGCCAGAGGCTTCGGACGGAGTGTACAGGTTGCGTCCGCGTGCTTCGAGGCCCGCCGGGTTGATGAAGGTGTAGAGGGGGATGTCGGCCTCGGCCAATGCCGTGCCGTTGGTGTCCAGGGCGGAGATGTGCCCGTTTTCCGTCACCGTGATGCTCTTGGTTTCGGCGGGCACGGTGAATTCCGGTTGCAGGGTGTAGCCGTTGGCGGTCACCACAACCCCGTCCTGGTTCAGCTTGAACGCGCCCGCGCGGGTGTAGGCGTCTTCGCCGTTCACCTGCACCAGAAAGAACCCGTCGCCTTCAATGGCGAGGTCCAGCGAGTTGCCGGTGTTGGAATAGTCCCCCTGGGTGAAGAACTTGTGCACCGTGGTGGGGCGTACGCCCATGCCCACCTGGATGCCGGTGGGAATGCGGTTGTCACCCTCGGTGGCTGAACCGGCGATGCGCATGTTCTGATACATGAGGTCCTCGAACTCCGCGCGGCTCTTCTTGAAGCTCGTGGTGTTCACGTTGGCGAGGTTGTTGGAGATCACGTCGATGTTGAGCTGCTGGGCCACCATGCCGGTGGCCGCCGTCCAGAGTGAACGCATCATGGTCGTTGTCTCCTTGCGAGGAGTTTGGTTCCGTCAGTTGTCCGGCGGTGATTGCCCGCCAGCCTGATGTTTGCAAACCGGATGCCGGATGCGCCGGGCAACCCTACCCGCGCGGCGTCAACCGCCAGTGGGCAAAGCGGCGCGCTTCTGCGGCGGGTGTCGGCATGAGTAGGATTTTTGTTCTCTGCCAAGGAAGAATGGCTTTTTATGAAGGGAATATACTTTGATGGTATTTGACCGGAGTAAAAAGCCATTCTGACGCAGGCAGAGGGCAAAAAGACACTCATGCCGACACCCGTCAGACTTTCTTGCCCACTTTCTGCGTGGCCTCCCGATCTATGGAATCGGTGGTTTGCATCACTTTCTGGTAGGCTTCGAACTGCCGCTGGGCTTCGATCATGTTCACCATTTCGGAGACCACCTCGACGTTGGACGCCTCCAGGTAGCCCTGGGCCACGTAGGCACGTTCGGCGGGCACCTCGCCCGCGTTGGAGCCGGGCCGCAGCCGGTACATGTTGCCGCCCAGCTTTTCCAGAGCGGTCAGGTCGTTCACGGTGACCAGGTTCAGCTGCCCCACCTGCGCCCCCCCCGCGAATATCTGCCCGTCGTCGGAAATCTGCACCTGCTCGCCGGGCGGCAGGGCGATGTCGCCGCCGTCGCCCTGCACCGCGTGGCCCATGGCGGTCACCAACTGGCCGTCGGCGGTCTGGATGAAGTTGCCGTTGCGGGTGTAGAATTCACCCTCGGGGGTGCGCACCTTGAAAAAGGCGTTGCCGGAGATGGCCACGTCCAGCGGGTTGCCGGTGTAGCGCATGCTGCCCTGCTCGAAGTCGGTGTGGGCCACGGCGATGCGGGGCCGGGCCACGTGCATGGGCTCTGGAAAGAGCTTTTTCGAGCGCACGTTGGCAATGGGCTCCATGATCTGGTCATGGGCGTACAGTTGCATGGTATCCTTGAAGGATATGACGTCGCGCTTGTAGCCCGTGGTATTCACGTTTGCGAGATTGTTCGAGATGTTGTTCATGCGGTGCTCGTTGGTGAGCGCGCCGAACAGGCTCGACAACATGCCTTCCTGCATGCGTGCCTCCTTGCGGGCATGCTGCCCGCGCCAGTGGCAATGCAAGGCATGGGCCACTCCGGCAAACCTGCATCATCCCGGCGCGTGGCAGCGCATGCACCCCGCCCGGCACGCACCGCGCACGGGCAGGACCGACGGAACAACGACGGTCATCCGCCTGCTTCCGGGCGCCACCCCATCCCATCATCAGCGCGCGGTCGCACCATTCCCCGCGCCATCTCCTGTTGACAGACCTCCGGTCCCATACTATATATTCGCGTCTTGACAGAAGCGGCTGCCGATATTCCTCTGGAATCGCTTCACGGAGCGCCACGCCTTACCGCTCCACGGCAACGCCGCTTCGACATCCTGAGGGCCGTACGCGGCCATTCCGGGTGGCCTTTCGGCCCCCTTTTTTTTTGCTGCGGCTCCGCCGCCCACGACAACGGACGTTACCCCGCATCATGAGCACGCATCCCCTCCGCGACGCCGTCGCCGCCATTGCCACGCCCCTGGCCGACGCCCTGGGCATTGCCCTGTGGGGCATCGAGATCATTGACGGGGGACGCACGGTGCTGCGCGTGTACGTGGACGTCAAGCCCGGCATGCCCGCACCCGAAGCCGCAGCCCCAGAAACTGCCGCCCCAGACGGCGAAGCGACCGAAGACATCGCCCCCGAACGCGTGACGATAGACCAGTGCGCCCGCCTTTCGCGCCAGTTGGGCCTTGCCCTGGACGTGGAAGACGTGGTCCGCGACGCCTACGTGCTCGAAGTGTCCTCGCCGGGGCTTGAACGCCCCTTCTTCGAGATCGCACAGATTGCCCCCTACGTGGGCCGCACCATCGAACTCACCCTTGCGGTGCCCCACCCGGAATGGCCGGGCCGTCGCAAGTTCCGGGCTGACATCGTGCGGGTGGAAGGCGACACCCTCACCTTCCTGCCCGACACCGCGCCCCGCCCCGACGAAGACCCCGCCCCCATCAGCGTGGCGTGGGACGACGTGAAGAAGGCGCACCTCATCCACATTTTTCCCGACACGACCCGGCCCCAGCCCGGCGGCAAGAGCGGCCAGCGCAAGAAGGCGCAGCCCAAGAAGCCCGCACGCGGCGGCGCGCCGCACGACGACACTACGGACTAGGCCACCGATCCGGAGGAGTACCCATGAGCCTGGAACTCAAGAAGGCCATCGACCAGATCAGCAAGGACAAGGGCCTTGACCGCGACATGCTGATCGACACCCTGGAGGAAGCCGTCCGCACCTCCGTGGCCCGCAAGTTCGGCGACGAGATGGACGCCGAAGTCAGCTACAATGACGAGACCGGCGAAATCGACGTCTATCAGTTCAAGATCGTCGTGAAAGAGGTCGAGAACCCGAACAGCGAAATTTCGCTCGAAGACGCGCGCGCCCACGACCCCAGCGTACAGCTGGACGACGAAATGGGCTTCCGCGTGAAGATCGAGGACCTTGGCCGCATTGCCGCCCAGTCGGCCAAGCAGGTGATCATCCAGCGCATGCGCGATGCGGAGCAGGAGATCATCTACGAGGAATACAAGGACCGCCGGGGCGAGATCGTCAGCGGCATCATCCAGCGCCGCGACAAGGCCGGGTGGATCATCAACCTTGGCCGCACCGAAGCGCTGCTGCCCAAGGAAGAACAGATCCCGCGCGAACACTACAAGCGCGGCGACCGGGTGCAGGCCATCCTCATCGACGTGCGCAAGGAAGGCCGTGGCCCGCAGGTCATCGTTTCGCGCGCGCACCGCGACTACATGGCGGCCCTGTTCCGCCGTGAAGTGCCCGAAGTGGACGACGGCACCGTGCAGATCATGGGTGTTTCGCGCGATCCCGGCAGCCGCGCCAAGGCCGCCGTCATGTCACGCGACCGCGACGTGGATCCGGTGGGCGCCTGCGTGGGCATTCGCGGTTCGCGCATCCAGAACATCGTGCAGGAAATGCGCGGCGAGCGCATCGACATCGTGGTCTGGAGCCCGGACATCGCCACCTACGCCCGCAACGCCCTTTCTCCGGCGGTGATCTCGCGCATCGTGGTGGACGAAGAAGAAAACCTGCTCGAAGTCATCGTGCCCGACGACCAGCTGACCAACGCCATTGGGCGCAAGGGCCAGAACGTGAAGCTGGCCGCGAAGCTGCTGGGCTGGAAGATAGATATCTACACCGAAACCCGCTACAACGAGGCCAACGCCATCGGACGCGGGCTCGAACAGATCGCCAGCGTCGCCGAAATCTCCATCGAACAGTTCATCGCGGCAGGATTCCAGTCCATCGAGCGCCTGCGTGAAGCCGACGACGAGGAACTTTCCTCGGCGCTGGGCCTTGCGCCGGGCAAGATCGCCGACCTGCGCGCGGCCATCAACTTCCTTGCGCCCCAGGTGCAGGACGAGGCCGACGCGGATACCGGGCCGGAGGCGGAAGCCGCCCCCGATGCCGAACAGGACGCCGCACAGGCTTCCGTTCAGGAGCAGGGCGAAGGAACCGAAGCCGAAGCGAAGGAATAGTACGCGGATGGATGAAGCCATCCGCGGGAAGCACATACCATTACGCACCTGCGTCATATGCAGGCGCCGCTTTGCAAAGCGCGAGCTTCTGCGGTACGTCCCCCCGACGGACACCGCCGGGGCGGGGGCCGACCCCGTTCCGGACGAAAGGCAGGTACTGCCTGGACGCGGGTTCTACGTATGCGAAAGCCCCGAATGCCGGGAGCGATTCCGGAAGTTTGGCGGCTGGCGAAGGAAGCGCAAGGGGGTTCAGGAATGACCGACGACAAGACCAGGGTGAAGGACCTGTCCACGGAGCTGGGCGTGTCCACGAAAGATCTGCTCCACACGCTGCGCGACCTTGACATACCGGCCAAGAGCGTGATGACCACGCTCACCGCCGATGAGGTCAGCCGCGTGCGCGAACGCCATCAGGGCCAGACCGCCGAAGCGGGCGTTGACCGCAAGGTGGTGCAGCCCGGCGTCATCGTGCGCCGCCGCCGCCGCGACGGCGAAGAGGGCGAAGCCCCCGTGCGTCGTCGTGCCGAAGAGCGCGAAGCCGCCTCCGGCGTTGCCGACGCTGCCGACG
>NZ_VSMK01000197.1 GCF_011682075.1 Nitratidesulfovibrio liaohensis | reverse complement strand
ATAAGACTCCTTTTTCGACCTTCGCCTGCGATTCGACGGCATACCCGCACCTCCTTGATTGGAGGATGAGCATGCAGGATTTCAAACGAGGGCGGTAGAAGGAGGTGATGTGACGCTTACGTTGGGGCCTTCCTTCGCGTACTCGACGAACACGTCGAAATAGCGGTCGTCCGCAAAGCAGCCCGTATCCAGCAGCTCGTATTCCGGATCGAGCCTGGTTCTCCGGGCGTTGGTGCGCACCAGATCGTCGTAGGGAAAGGCCGTCTGCGGGTATTTGTACAGGTATTTCATGTACGAATGGGTGGGAGTGCTGTCGAGGTAGAAGTAGTATTCCTTCACGTCCTCGCCGTGGTTGCCCTCACTGTTGGTGAGGCCGAACAGCCGCTCTTTCAGGATCGGGTCACGCCCGTTCCACAGAGCCACGGCCAGACACAGCACTTGCCGGTCATCGCTGATGCCGCCAATGCCGTCCTCTCCCCAGCGGTAGGCCCGCGAGCGTGCCTGGTCGTGGGTGAAGTGGTTCCAGGCGTCGCCGTCGGTGCTGTAATCCTCGCGTACGGTGCCCCATTGCCGCTCGCTGAGATAGGGACCCCATTTCTTCCATGGATGGCTGTTGGTCGTGCAGGAGTGCGTGCTTTCGCCGCAGGAGCGCAGGCGGGCATGTTCCGCCGTTTCAGTGGTGCGTGCCATGCAGATGTCCCCTTGCGTGACAGGTTGCTGTACCTCGAAGCGAAGCTGTTCCGTACCACGAGGCTCGGGTGGCGGCAGAACGGAGATGCACGCGGGGATGACACGGGAACGGGGAACGGGGAGAGGGGAGAGCGGGGAGATGAAGCGGAAGCGGTGCCGCCATGCGCCCGAAACGGGCTGTGTACTTTTCAGAATACACCCTTGCCCGCGTATCGCCATTATTTCGGGGCACAAGACACACGAAGGCAACGTGTCCGGTACCGGGGGCCAGCGTGCACGATCACGCGCGCCCGTGCGGTGTCATCCGGTGTTGCGCGCCCGGCGGCATCCGGCAGCGCCCGGCGGCATCCCGTCACATCGGCAGCGTGTGCAGGTAGGCGGCCATTTCCGCATCGCAGGCAGGACGGATGGCGGCAACGATCTCGCGGCTGGCCTGCCTGTCGGAATGGGCGAAGCATTCCGCCATCCGGATCAGCAGCCACAACCGGGTCGTGTCGGGGCAGGGTTGCTCCAGCGCGTCGTTGAACCGGCACAGGGCAAGGTCGTGGTGACCGCAGAACAGGTGATGCAGCCCGTTGGAAATGCAGGTTTCCAGCCGCGTGGCCGAGGGGATGTCCTTGTCGGCGTGCACGTCGTACCAGCGGGCCAGCCTGCCGTAGGCATAGCCGGGGCTGCGCGTCTTCAGCGCCCGGCCGGCGTTGCGGGCATAGGTTTCGCGCAGGGTTGCGTACCGTTCGTGGTACATGGACCTGTCCTTGCCGTGCACCCTGCGGGTGTAGGCATCCATCCAGTCGATGCGGCTGGTGCCATCCGCGTTGCGGCTGACGAGCCGGGCCAGCCGTTCCAGCGTGCGGTCCAGGTCGCGGTAGTTGAAATGGTGGATGTTCAGGGCGCCGTGCGCCACGTCGAAGGTGTTGCCGTTGGGGTCGAAGGTGTGCGCACCACCCAGGGAGGCTACGTGCGGCGCACCCCGCACGTAACGGAGCAGCGGCACCTTTTCCACGCCGGTGTTCACGCACAGGGGCATGAAGTCCGCCGGATGGTAGCCGGAGGCAAAATAGGGCCGATGCGTGGGCAGGTGGTCGTGCATGTACCCGTGCACCGCGCCCACGGATGGCGGAAGTCCGGCCACGAAGTCACGCAGGGTCAACGCCGGGCTCATGACAGCGTCAGGACCAGTGTCGGCACCATAACCGGGGCCGGGGCCAAGGTCCGGAAACTCGTCGGCGTCGATATACAGCCACCAGTTGACGTCATGGGACGAGGCCCTGTTCAGGGCCTCCACGGCGGCGTTGAGGTAGTGCACCTTTTTGGATTCATCGAAGACGTCGGTGCGGAAGGAGGCCACCAGCCGTGCCCCGGCCTCCTGCGCCACGCGTACCGTGTCGTCCGTGCTGCCGTTGTCCACGAAGCAGACGTTGTCGCACCCCTGGGCAAAGGCGTGCCGCACGGTGGAGGCGATGATGTCTTCCTCGTTCCACAGGCACAGGATGGCGTTCAGTTGCATGCGGGAACCTTGGCGCGTCGGGGTGGGCGTACGGGGGGCAGGTCGCCCCGATGGCATTCCGGAACCCGTCGGTGAGCGTCCAGTGGTATTCGCCACGGGAACCCGCCCGCCGACAGCCTGCCGGTGTTGTCTGCCAGCCTTCGCATTCCTTGGTCCGAACGTAAAGCAATGTAAACGGGTACGATGCACGGCCCACCCACCCCGCACCATGCCCAGCCCATCAAGGCCTTGGCCCGGTCCATCTGCGAGGGGGTACAGGTAGCCGGACACCATGTCATGCCGCGTTTTGTCAGGCGTGGATGCCGGAGCGCATGCGCCGATGTGCCGCGAGACACATTGCGGCTGTGACAGCCACTTTGAAAACGCCCCAAAACTTGACGCACTCGACGATCGGGGGCAGATACTGTGGCATATGAGAACGCACTGAATAAACGTTTTTGGTTGTCATTATCCTGCAAGACGCACAGGGCCACTTCACCCCAACCAAGAAGGAGTCGGCATCCATGAAAGTTCGCGCGCAGATACCCACGGTCAAGAACGCTACAAATTTCAATCCGGTGGCGGACAGCAAAACCGTTGTGGGCAGCACCCTCGAGAACCTCAAGGCCGCCATTGCCGGTGAAACCGGGGCACACGCCAAGTACACGGCCTTTGCCAAGGCCGCCCGCGAGCATGGCTACACGCAGATCGCCCGGCTTTTCGAAGCCACGGCGGCGGCCGAGCTGATCCACATCGATCTTGAGTATACCCTGGTGGCCGAAATGGAACCCGGCTACGTGAAGCCCACGGCGACCGCACCCGCCGCCAAGGCGTGCGACCTGAACCTCATTTCCGGGGCCAACGGCGAAATTTACGAGACGTCGGACATGTACCCGGCCTTCATCAGGAAGGCCCAGGAAGAAGGGAACAGCAAGGCCGTCCACGTGTTCACGCGGGCGAAGCTGGCCGAATCCGTGCACGCCGAGCGCTACCTGGCCGCCTACAACGACCTGGATGCGCCGGACGACGACAAGTTTTACCTGTGTCCCATCTGCGGATACATCCACAAGGGCGAGGACTTCGAGAAGTGTCCCATCTGCTTCCGCCCCAAGGACACCTTTACGGCGTACTGAGCCGAGGCCGGAAGAATTGATGGGGGATGCGGGCCGCGCACCTGTCGTGCGGAAATACGCCAGCGGCAGACGCGGCAAGGGATGGACGCCGAGCCCGGAACGGAAAAAGGGTTCCACAGTGATGTGGAACCCTTATCCTTTCTGGTGGAGCTGAGGAGAATTGAACTCCTGACCTCTTGAATGCCATTCAAGCGCTCTCCCAACTGAGCTACAGCCCCAGGCGTGTTGGGACGCACCGGCTTGGCCGGGCGCGGAGCAGACATTGCCCCAGCACACCGGGTTTGTCAACAATCAGGGAGGAAAAACGTGCGGGGGGGCACATCCCGCTGCCGTGCACCGATCTCATCAGCATCCGGGCTCCACAAGCCACCACGGGAGCTCATCGGAATCACCGGGCCGACGGAATCTCTGGGATATCAGGCCCCGCCAACGGTCATGAACCCGCGCAAGGCCGAATCCGCAGGATGAAGCCGCCTGCAAGGGAAAACCCCCGCCATCCCTTGCGGACATGGCGGGGGTTTTGAAACGGGTGGGTCAGGTTGCCCGGCCTTTTGCCGGGCTGCCGCATCGTCCCGGTGCGATTACCATCCGTTCATGGTGCCCTCCCCCGGGCGTTACGCCACCGGCTCGTAGAAGCAGCGCTTGGGCGAGTGGATCTTGCCGGCCTTCTTCAGCGCGTCGATGGCCTTGGAAACGTCCTTGGAATCCACGGCAAGGGCCTTGGCGATGTCGCCGGGACGCACGGGCTTGCCCGCTTCCTTCATGGCTTTGAGAACTTGATCTTCCATGGATGTGCTCCTTTGCGATTTAATCAGTAATAATTACTGATAGTGAAATGGCTGCCGCTCGTCAACCGTTTCACGACACGCCGCCCCATCTTTTCGCACAGCAAACCTTGCCGCCACTCTAGCACGCCCGCGCCGCACGCTCCAAGCCTTTGCCGTACCTGCTCGCCCTGCTGCCTGTTCCACGGCCCTTTGGAATGCCCTTTCCCAAGGAATAGCATCCTAACTTTGGAGCTTTGCATCACTGTCCAACGACAATGCCCGTGCGTAGAAGCGTGTGCAACCGGGCTTTGGCAGCAAGACACGCTTTACGCCGAGCGTTACGGTGAAGGCTTCTTCTTTCCGCCACTCCACCGGGAGCACCGCGCACATACGCATTCCGCCGGGCAGATCACCCGAAGGCGCTCTGGCCGAGGGAAGCTGCCCGGCGGGTAATGCGGTGCAGGATTCCTGTGGATACAGGCTCCCGTTTCATCACCACGGCGAGAGCACCATGCGCATTGGCGTCACCGGTGGCAGATCGCCCGAAGGCGCCTTGCGTCGGAGGGAAGCTGCCGCCGAAGGGACGCCGCGCATGACAACACGGGGTTCCAAGGACTTCAGCCGTTAGGCGAGCGTGAAACGCGAGTCTTACGGATGAAGATAGCAGAGCTGGCGGAGCCCCTGGAACGCGGGGGTGCAGGGGGTGTTCGTTACAACACCCCTTGCCCGCCGGAGGCATAACGAAATCGGGCGTTGCCAACAGGGCAGAACTGTCTTCGTAGAAGCGTGTCCAAACAACGCTCCTCTTCTCCCCCTCTCCCTTTCCTCTCTTCTCCCTCTTCTCTCATTCCCCTCCCCCTGCCCCCCTCCCCCTCCCACACCCCGTTGACCGCCCCACCATTGCACCGTACACCCTTTTCACATGCGCCGCGCCCGCCGCGCGTTACCCCGCGCCCGCCGCGCGCTGCGCATACACCGCCCGCCACACCACACGCCGGGCCGCCATACCGACCACCAAGGAGACGCCGCATGACCGCTTCCGCCAACTCCATGGCCCGCACCCCCGTGGCCGATGCCCTTACCGCCCAGGCCCCCGTGGCGCACATCCGCATCTGCGGCTGGGTGCGCACCCGGCGCGACGCCAAGGGCTTCTCGTTTCTCGAAATCAACGACGGATCGTGCCTGGCCAACATCCAGTGCATCGTGGACGAGGCCCTGCCCGACTACGCCGTGATCAAGGACGTGAACACCGGCGCGGCAGTGGACGTGCGCGGCGAACTGGTGGAATCGCCCGGCAAGGGCCAGAAGTGGGAAGTGCGCGCCGCCGCCCTGATTCTGCTGGGCGGCGCCGACGCGGAAGCCTATCCGCTGCAGAAGAAGCGCCATTCCGACGAATTCTTGCGCACCATCGCCCACCTGCGCGCGCGCACCAACAAGTTCGGCGCGGCATTCCGCATCCGGTCCGAGGCCGCCTACGCCATCCACGAATTCTTCCGCGAGCGCGGCTTCTTCCACGTGCACACGCCCATTCTGACGGGTTCGGACTGCGAAGGCGCGGGCGAGATGTTCCGCGTCACCACCCTGCCCGCGTCCGGCGCATCAGGCACCCCGGTTCCGCCCTCCGGCAACCGCTTCGAGGCCGACTTCTTCGGCAAGGAATGCAACCTCACCGTGTCCGGCCAGCTGGAGGCCGAGGCGCTGGCCATGGGCCTTGGCAAGGTCTACACCTTCGGGCCCACCTTCCGCGCCGAGAACTCCAATACCGCCCGCCACGCCGCCGAATTCTGGATGATCGAGCCGGAATTCGCCTTCGCGGACCTGAACGACGACATGGAACTGGCCGAGGCCATGACCCGCACCGTTGTCACCCGCGTGCTGGAACGCTGTGCCGCCGACATCGAACTGTTCGACCGCTTCGTGGACAACGGGCTGATCGAACGGCTGCGCACCATCGCGGACCAGCCCTTTGCCCGGGTGTCCTACCGCGAGGCCATCGAACTGCTGAAGGCCTCCGGCAAGAAGTTCGACTACCCCGTGTCCTTCGGGCTGGACCTGCAGACCGAGCACGAACGCTACCTGGCCGAAGAACATTTCGGCAAACCGGTCATCGTCTACAACTACCCGAAATCCATCAAGGCGTTCTACATGCGCCTGAACGACGACAACGAGACCGTGGCCGCCATGGACGTGCTGGTGCCGCGCATCGGCGAACTGATCGGCGGCAGCCAGCGCGAGGAACGGCTGGACGTGCTGGAAGCGCGCATCCGCGAAATGGACCAGAACCCCGACGACTACTGGTGGTACCTGGATCTGCGGCGCTTCGGCTCCGTGCCGCACGCGGGCTTCGGCCTGGGCTTCGAACGGCTGTTGATGCTGCTGACCGGCATCGCCAACATCCGCGATGTGGTGCCCTTTCCCCGGACACCCGGCAATCTCGAATTCTAAACTTCGTCTCAAAAATCTCACGTGCGCGCGGCGCCGGGGCAACCCCGCGCCGCGTTTTCATTTTCCGCGCCGCCCACCCACCCGCAAAGCAAGCAATAGCACCATTTTTTCGCCACCCCCATTGCCCAGTCCCCACCGAGCGGGTATGGTAACGGCAAGTCCGTCTGCCCGGCCCTGTGTGCACCGCCTTGCCGCGCGCTGTCACGCCGCCGCATTCCCCGCAAGGGAGCGGGGGGACGGACAAGGGGAATACATGATCAAGCCATCTCGCATTCTGCTGGCCATTGACGGAACCCAGGGTTCCTACCGTGCGGCGCGCCAGGCCGCCCTCATCGCCAACCTCACCGGAGCGGAGGTCATCCTTCTGCACTGCGCCGACCCGCATCCTTCCCTGTCCCTGCCACTTTCGGCGGCGGGGACCGGTGCCATGCCGGAGTTTTCCGGGTACGCGCCACCATCCACCCACGAACGAGTGGGTCCCGCACGCGACATCCTGCAGGACCATCAAGTCCGGTACATGGAACACACCGTGGAAGGTCCGGCGGCGGAAACCATTCTGGGAGTGGCCCTGCGCGAACACTGCGACCTCATCGTCATGGGGCGTCATGGCACCGGTTCCACTGAAGAACCTGACGTGGGCCGCACCGCGGAACATGTGGTGCGCGAAGCGCCGTGCACGGTGATGGTGGCCGCCTAGAGGCTCTTGTAAATTGTCTTCGCTCGCTGGCCGAAGCGTGGCCGTTGAGCGTGCTTGCGATCCCTGCGGGCAGGTTGCGCAACGCGGTCGGACAGCCCCGGCATCCGGTCCGCATCGTCCGTTTGCCCACAGCTCTTCTTCGGCCCATGAAACGACGCGACCGCCGCTCCCCCCTCTGGGGAACGGCGGTCGCACCGCGTGGCGGCACCCATGCGCCCTTCTTCCTGCGCCTAACGCCCCTTGCGCAACTGGCGGATGCGCGTATCCACCACCATCTCGTTGGGGTACGTCTCGCGCACCGATTCGAACACGACCAGCGCCTCAGCCGTCTTGCCCTGCTGTTCCAGCGCATCGCCCAGCAGGAACCCGGCCAGCGCCTTCAACTCCTTGTCCGCGCCCGGCATGGCCAGTATCTGTCGCGCCAGGTCCGCCCCACGCGCAAAATGTTCCATGGACATCTGCACGTCGGCCAGATCGTACAGGCATTCGGCCCGCCGAGCCTCCGTGGCCTTCAGTTGCAGACACTGTTGCAGCACGTCCTCCGCAATGCCGAACTCGCGCCGCGAGGCATGAATGCGCCCCAGCCGCCGATGGGCCCGGGCGTTCTCGTCGCCCGGCAGGTCCGGCACCTCCATCAGCTTGCGCCATACGTCCGCCGCCCGGTCCCAGCGCCGGGACGTCTCCAGCAGGCCGCCCAGCCGCACCAGAACCTCGCGCGCCTTGTCGCCGTCCATGCCGAACTCAAGGTACATGGCCTCCAGCAACTCCATGGCCGCCTTCTCATCACCCCGCACGTCCTGGGTGATCTGCACCAGCCGCTGCCACGCCTCCCAACGCTCCTCACCCTCCGGGTTCAAACGCAGGTACCGCTCCAGCAACTTCTCAGCCTCGCCGTAGCGCCGCTCGCCCGCCGCCTTGCGCGCATCCGCCATGTCGTCCGGCGGCGCCGCCTTCTCGCAGCCAGCAAGCACGAAAAGTAAAGCTATGAGAAAAGACAGAAGCACGGGGAGGGAGAACCTTCGCGCTGCGCGCTCGTGTAACGGCTGCCGCTTGAAAAAGGTTCTCCCTCCCCGTACCCCTCCCTCTCCCAAACTTTTTACTTGGGGATTAACCAGGAAGGCAGGTTGGTTTTCATTGGCATTCGCCATGGACGGTACCTTGGATCGAGGCTGCGCGAAACCAAACAAAACGTTTTGAAGGGAGTGGAGGGGGTGCGGGGGAGGCGAGGGAAACTTTTGGAAAAGTTTCCCTCGCCTCCCCCGCGTTAACTCCGTCTACTCTTCACCCTCGACCACTTCGCGTTCGTCGATGCGGTCAAAGCCGACCACGAGGGCGCCTTCATCCAGGCGCACCAGGCGCACGCCCTGGGTGGCGCGGCCCACGCTGCGCACGTCGTTGAGGCCCATGCGCAGGATCTTGTTGGTGGAGGTGAGCAGGACAAGGGCGTCATCGTCGCGCACGGGCATGGCGCCAATGACGTCGCCGGTCTTGGGGGTGACCTTGAAGTTCTTGACCCCCACGCCCCCGCGCGACTGCACGCGGTACAGGTCTGCGTTGGTGCGCTTGCCGAAGCCGTTGGCCGAAACGGACATGATCATGGAGGTGGTGTCTTCCTCGGCCAGGATGACGCAGGCCACCACGCGGTCCTTGCCGCGCAGGGCGATGCCCTTGACGCCTGTGGCGCTGCGGCCCATGGGCCGGACGTCCTCGCACTGGAATCGGATGGCCATGCCGTCGTTGGTGGTGAGCACGATGTGGCAGTGCTCGTCCACCTCGCGCACCATGATCAGCTCATCCTCGGGGCGCAGGCCCACGGCGATGAGGCCGGTCTTGCGGCACTTGGCGTACAGCGAGGCACTGGAACGCTTGACCATGCCGCGCCGGGTCACGAACAGGAAGTACCGGTCCTCGGCGAACTCGCGCACGGTGAGCACGTTGGTGACCAGTTCGTCCTTGTCCAGCTGCACCAGGTTGGCGATGTGCACGCCCTTGGCCGTGCGGCTGCCTTCGGGCACGCGGTGCACCTTGATCTGGTGCATGCGCCCGTGGTTGGTGAACAGCAGCAGGTACTGGTGGTTGGTGGTGGTCAGGAAGTCCTGCACGAAGTCGTCTTCCGAGGTGTGCACCCCGGCAATGCCCTTCCCGCCACGGCGCTGTTGCTGGTAGTTGTCCAGCGTGGTGCGCTTGATGTAGCCGCGGCGCGACAGGGTGATGACCACGTCCTCGTCGGGGATAAGGTCTTCGATGTCGATGCCGTCCAGCTCTTCTTCCAGCACCTCGGTGCGGCGTTTCGTCGCAAAGGTGTCGCGCAGTTCGCCGATTTCCTCGCGGATGACCGAACGCAGCACCTCGGGGTTTTCCAGAATCGACTTGAAGAATTCGATCTTCTTCAGCAACTCGTTGTATTCCTCGACCAACTTTTCGTGTTCGAGGTTGGTCAGGCGCTGCAGGCGCATGTCCAGGATGGCCTGGGCCTGGGCCTCGGACAGCTCGAAGCGGGCCATCAAGGCGTCCTTGGCATCCTGAGGCGTCTTGGACGCGCGGATCAGGGCGACGACCTCATCGATGTTGTCGAGGGCAATGCGCAGGCCTTCCAGGATATGGGCGCGCGCC
Organism: Nitratidesulfovibrio liaohensis; assembly: GCF_011682075.1. Lineage (GTDB taxonomy): Bacteria > Desulfobacterota > Desulfovibrionia > Desulfovibrionales > Desulfovibrionaceae > Cupidesulfovibrio > Cupidesulfovibrio liaohensis. The sequence goes on along the minus strand of NZ_VSMK01000197.1, from coordinate 11,334 downwards.
TCTGCCTTGCGCAGGTCGTACCGGGTGCGGCGGATGATCACCTCGCGCCGGTGCTCGAGGAAGATTTCCAGCGCCTGCTTCAGGTTCAGCAGCTGCGGGCGGTTGCCCACCACGGCCAGCATGTTGATGCCGAACGAGCTTTCCAGCGGCGTGTACTTGTACAGCGCGTTGACCACGATGTCGGGGATGGTGCCGCGCTTGAGGTCGATGACCACGCGGATGCCCTTGCGGTCCGATTCGTCGCGCAGGTCGGCCACGCCATCGATCTTGCGCTCGTTGACCAGCGCCGCGATCTTCTCCACCAGGCTTGACTTGTTGAGCGCGAAGGGAATCTCGCGGATGACGATGGCCTGCAGGCCCTTCTTGCGCTCTTCTATCTCCACCTTGCCGCGCACCTTCACGGTGCCGCGCCCGGTGGTGTAGGCGTCGTACAGGCCCTGCCCGGCGTAGACGAAGCCCGCCGTGGGGAAGTCCGGACCCTTCACATGGTCCATCAGGTCTTCCACGGTGCAGCCCGGCTCGTCCACGATGTGCAGCAGAGCGCCGCACAGCTCGCCCAGGTTGTGGGGCGGGATATTGGTGGCCATGCCCACCGCGATGCCCGACGAACCGTTCAGCAGCAGGTTCGGCACCTTGGTGGGCAGCACCGAAGGTTCGAGCAGGGTGTTGTCGTAGTTGGGCCTGAAGTCCACCGTCTCCTTGTCGATGTCGGCAAGGAATTCGCCCGCCAGGCGGGACATGCGCACTTCGGTGTATCGCATGGCCGCCGCGGCGTCGCCGTCGATGGAGCCGAAGTTGCCCTGCCCGTCCACCAGGGGATCGCGCATGGAGAAATCCTGCGCCATGCGGACCAAGGCGTCGTACACGGCGGAATCGCCATGCGGGTGGTATTTACCGATGACGTCACCGACCACGCGCGCCGACTTCTTGGGCGGACGGGTGTAGCCGTTGCCCAACTCGTGCTGGGCGAACATGATGCGACGGTGCACCGGTTTCAGGCCGTCGCGCGCATCCGGGATGGCGCGGCCGATGATAACGCTCAGGGAGTACTCGAGGTACGACTTCCTGAGCTCTTTTTCTATGCTGACCTGTTGCGACACTGGTTTGCCTCGCTTCTCGATGGGCTGCCGCTGTTACGACTACACCCGGAGAGAACAGATTTTTACTGAGCCTCCGGCGGTCTGACGACGACCATGGAGGGGAGATATTTTTTACGCCTCCGGCGGGCAAGGGGCTATCGCGCGCTGCGATCGCCATCCGTAAGGTTCGCGCTACGCGCTCACCTAACAGCTGCCGTCCCCTGCACCCCCTCAATAAGGGAGAACAGCCACCCCTATAAAAAGTTTGGGGGGAAGGGGTCCGGGGAGGGAGACCCTTTCCAAAGGGTCCCCTCCCCGGCACTCGCCAAACTCTTCTAGATATCCAACTCCTGCACGGACAGGGCGTTACGCTCGATGAACTCGCGGCGGGGTTCCACCCGGTCACCCATGAGCTGTTCGAAGGCTTCGCTGGCTTCTTCGGCGTCGTCCACGGTGACGCGGAGCAGGGTACGGTTTTCCGGGTTCATGGTGGTTACCCACAGCTGTTCCGGGTTCATTTCGCCCAGGCCCTTGTAGCGCTGGATGTTGATGCCCTTGCGGGCCTCGTCCAGCACCAGCCGGAACAGGTCGAAGATGTCCTCGGCCTCGCTGGTTTCGCCCTTGCGGTCCACGGTGCAGCGCAGGCTGCCGCAGCGGGTGCGGATGTCGGCAAGGGCGTCCCAGGCCTGGCGGTACATCTTGGAGTGGAAGAACTCGGCCCCCACGCGGGTGCGGTGGCCGTTGGTGTCTTCGAAAACCACGAAGGTACGGCTGTCCTCGTCGGTGTCTTCGCGTTCCGCGAACACGGAGTAGCCCCGGTCGTCCAGCCACTGGCGCAGGCCGTTGGGGTCTTCCTCGGTGAACCACTGGGGTTCGATGCGGGTTTCGTACTCGATGAAGGCCAGGAACAGTTCGCGGGCGATGCCGATGTTTTCCACGTCGCGCACCTTGGCGGACACCAGTTCGATGGCCTTCATGAGCGAGACGATGTCCGGCCCGGTGAAGGCGCAGCCCGATTCGGTGCGGATGGTGATGTCGTTGCTGATGCGTTCCAGCAGAAAGGCGTTCAGCTCCGGATCGTCCTTGATGAACTTTTCGAAACGGCTGCTGTGCACCCGGTACAGGGGCGGCTGTGCGATGTACAGGTGGCCGCGGTCGATGAGCTCCTGATACTGCCGGAAGAAGAAGGTCAACAGCAGGGTGCGGATGTGCGCGCCGTCCACGTCGGCGTCGGTCATGATGACGACCTTGTGATAGCGCAGCTTGTCGTAGTCGGTGTCGTCCTCGCCTATCCCTGCGCCCATGGCGGTGATGAGGGCCTTCACTTCCTTGTTGGCCAGCATCTTGTCGAAGCGGGTGCGCTCGGTGTTCAGGATCTTGCCGCGCAGCGGCAGGATGGCCTGGGTGGAGGGGTCGCGGCCCTGCTTGGCCGAACCGCCTGCGGAGTCACCTTCCACGATGAACAGTTCCGATTCCGCCGGGTCCTTGGACTGGCAGTCGGCCAGCTTGCCGGGCAGCGAGTTGTCGGACAGGGCACCCTTGCGGCGTACCAGTTCCTTGGCGCGGCGGGCGGCGTCGCGGGCGCGGGCGGCGTCCACGGCCTTGTCGATGATCAGCCGGGCGTCCTTGGGGTTTTCGCCAAAGTGCACGTTCAGCTTGTCGTACACGATGCCGGCCACCAGCCCCGCGATTTCGCTGTTGCCCAGCTTGGTCTTGGTCTGGCCCTCGAACTGGGGCTGCGGCAGCTTGACGGACACCACCGAGGTCAGGCCCTCGCGCACGTCATCGCCGGACAGCACGGTACCCTTCATCTTCTTGACCAGGTCGGGTTGGCCCTTGATGTAGCCGTTGATGGCGCGGGTGAGCGCCGTCTTGAACCCGGCAAGGTGGGTGCCGCCTTCCTTGGTGCGGATGTTGTTGGCGAAGGTGAGCACGTTTTCCTTGTAGCCCGCGTTGTACTGCAACGCGAAGTCCACGGTCACCCCGTCGGTCACCCCTTCACCGTCGATGATGGGATGGATGCCGCTTTCGCCGGAATTCAGGTCCTTGACGAACTGGCGGATGCCGCCATCGGCGCGAAACACGTGGGTTTCCGCGCTGCGCTCGTCGGTGAATTCTATTTCAAGACCCTTGTTGAGGTACGAAAGTTCCTCAAAGCGCTTGCGCAGCGTCTCGTACGAGTACTGCACCGTCTCGAAGATTTCCTCGTCCGGCTTGAAGTGCACCGTGGTGCCGTGGTTGGCCGATTCGCCCAGAAACTCCAGCGGCCCCTGCACCGCGCCACGCGCAAAGCGCATGCGGTGGCGCTTGCCGTCGCGGCGCACGGTCACTTCCAGCCACTCGGAAAGGGCGTTCACGCAGCTCACGCCCACGCCGTGCAGGCCGCCCGACACCTTGTAGGCGTCGTTGTCGAACTTGCCGCCCGCGTGCAGCTTGGTCATGACGACCTCGACCGCGGGCTTGCCCTCCTTGGGGTGCAGGTCGACCGGGATGCCGCGGCCGTTGTCGCTGACCGTGACGCTGTTGTCGAGGTGCAGCTTGACCACGATGCGCGAGCAGTAGCCCGCCATGGCCTCGTCGATGGAGTTGTCCACCACCTCGTACACAAGGTGGTGCAGGCCCCGCGCATCGGTGGAGCCGATGTACATGGCAGGGCGCTTGCGGACGGCAGCCAGACCCTCGAGGATCGTGATGCTGTCTGCGGTATAGGTCTGTCCCGTGGGAGTGGTCATCTTTGGGATTGTCTCCAACTTACGGATTTTCAGCGTTCAAGGCTTGGGGTTGAGACTTTTTTTACGCCTCCGGCGGGCAGGGACTGCCGCCCCTGCACCCCGCATAAAGCGTCTGGGTGACTCACCCCGGCGGCTGGCAAAGGTACCGCAGCGGCACTGCGCGCCAGGGGTTGTTTCCAAATTAGGATTTTCGTTCGTTGGCAAGGAAAAAAAGCCTGCCATGAGGGAGTATATCTTATCGTATTCGACCGACATGGCAGGCGAAGTTTGACGCAGCCAACGGGCGAAAGGACAATTTGGATACACCCCCTACACTTCCTCTTCGCTGTAGTAGGTCTCTTCCACGATCTTCATGGGCATGATGATCACGGTGTATTCGCTGTCGTCGCTGCCGCTGAGCCCGCAGGGGCCTTCGCTGCCGGTCAGGGTCAGACCCAGCCGTTCGGAGCGGTAGTGGCCCATGATTTCGATCAGGTTGCGGGTAGGGAAGGCGATTTTCTTGATGTCGCCGCTGTAGGTGGCTTCCAGGGTTTCGGTGGCCGAGCCCACGTCCTGGCCCTGGGCGGACAGCATCACTTCGCCGACGCCACCACCGTTGCAATCCAGGTCGAAGTAGGTGCAGCGGTTGGAGTCGGTGTTGAAGATCAGCAGGCGGTCCAGGGCGTCCATGGCGTCCTTGCGGGGCAACTCCAGTTTGGACACGGAATCGGCGGACAGCTTGGCCAGAAAGTTCATGTAGTCGGGGTACTGGTAGTACGAAAGCGGCAGGCTGAAGGTTTCCTTGCCGTCGCCGGTGCGGAAATGCAGGCGCTTTTCGGAAATGTTCAGTTCCACCTCGTCGGTACCCAGCCACTTCTTCAGCTCGCCAAGGTACTTCTTCTGGATCAGGATGCCTTCGGGCGGCAGCATGGCCATGAGCTCGTCATGGGTGAAGCGCAGCATGGCGAACTGGTGGCCGTTCAGGCCGCAGGCCTCGATGGCGTTCTGGGCGCCGGGCTTCAGGGACAGGCAGGCGATGGCTTCCACCGCGTCCTCGTCGCTGATGCAGAAGGCGATGCGGTCGATGAGTTCCTGCAGGTAGTCGCCGGACCACATCACCGAGCCGTCGGCGGGGAATTCCGAGAAGTTCTGGAACCACACCGGGTCGTTGACCGGCAGCTTGTACTTGCGGCGCCCCTGCTCGATGAGCAGGTTGCCGCTCTCGCCATCCAGCTTGAGGGTGATCTGGCCGCCGGGCAGCTTGCGGAGCAGGTCCACGAACGCGCGCCCCTGCACGCCCGCCAGGCCGGGCTGTTCGATGTCGGCGGCATACGAGCCCCGGAACTCGATGTTCGAGTCGGTGGCCAGCACGCTGAGCGAACCGTTCTCGGCCTTCAGCCAGATGGAGCGCAGGTAGGCCGCGCCCGTCTTGGCGGGGATGATGCTGGCGGCCTTCTGCAGGCCTTCGATGACATCTTCCTTCTGGATTCTCAGAAACATATCTGGATCTCCTGTTGTAGTAGCAGGGCCTGTGTCCAGGTGCGCAACCGGTTCAACATGTGGAAATGAATTGGAATTTCCGCGAACATTACAATGCACCGCGTGGGAACCGAAGGAACAGCCGAAAGGGGGGGCGCTCATTCGGCCCGAGTTAGGCACTTTCTTTTGAGGTCGGTCACCAAAAGTTGCATATCTTTGTCACTTTGCTGTAATTGCTTGATTTTTCGTACCGCGTACATGGCCGTGGAGTGGTCCTTGCCGCCGAATACCCGGCCCAGGGCCGGAAAGGAACTGCCCAGCAATTCGCGGCACAGGAACATGGCCACCTGGCGGGCCTGCACGATGTGCTGCTGGCGCTTGTCGCCAATGATGTCGCGGGCCGGGATGCCGAACTGTTCCGCCGTGGCGGCGATGACCGCGTCGGGGGTCAGGCTGTTGCCCTTGCCGCTGTCGGTATGCCGCAGGATCTGCTCCAGTTCGCGGTCCTGGATATCGCGGTTGACCAGTTGGCGGTAGGCGCCAACCTTGACCAGGATGCCTTGCAGGTGGCGGAATTCGCGGAACCGCTGGGCAAGGGTGAGGGCATGTTCCTTGGAAAGCTGGATGTTGCGCGAGCGGCTTTGCTGCTGGATGAACTTCAGCCGCACGTCAAGGTCGGGTTCGCGCAGTTCGACGATCAGCCCCCATTCCAGACGCGAGCGCAGCTTGGGCGACAGAAAGTCCAGGTCGGCCAGCTTGCCGGAACAGGCAAAGACCATCTGTTTGCCGTTGTCGTGGTAGTGGTCGAACGCAAAGGTCAGCTCGTCCTGCAGAATGGGCTGGTCTCGCAGGCGTTGCAGGTCGTCCACCACCAGCACCTCGTGGGCGCACAGGCGACTGCGGGCCTGCTGGCGTTCTTGCGCCGCCCCGGCGCCTGTGGCGGAAAGGCCTTCGAAGCGGGTGCCCAGTTCGTCCACCGAGCCGCAGAATATGGCGTTTTCATCGCGTGATCGGCTCAGTTCGTTGGCGATGGCGCGAAGAAGGTGCGTCTTGCCGTTGCCGTTGCCGCCGCACACCACGAAGGGATTGTAGACCCTGTCGTGCGGGTCGCGGCCGTCGCGGGCCACTTCCTTGGCCGAGGCCACGGGAAACTGGTTCTTGCGGTTGCTCAGGAAGGTATCGAAGGTGAACCGCGCGCCAAAGGGATAATCCAGCTGGCGGGCCGTCTTGGGTGCCGGAACCGCCTGGGCCGAACCGCCGTTGCCCGAGGAATAGCGCAGCACGTAGCCGTCGCCCAGAAATTCGCGCAGCCGCGATTCAAAGGTCACCTGCGCCGTGGCCGAAAACCACTGGGCAAAGAACGAGTGCGGAAACTGGACCTCCAGCCGCTTGTCGTTGGTGCTCAGGGTGATGGCCAGCGGGTCGTACCACTGGCGCAGATCCTGCTCCTGGCAGGTCTGCTGAAGGTGTTGGCGCAGGGCTTTTTTCAGCACGGGCGGTGGATAGGTCCTGTGTGAACCCGGCCAGGCCGGGCATTGCGGGTGTGGGGACGCGGGCCCAGGATGCGGGTACGGCGCGTGTCGCCATCTTTCGGCTCGTGCACATTGCCTTTGCGGACACCGCGTTGCCTGCTTCAGAAAGGGCTTCCAAAGTGGGGTGCGGAAGCGGAGCGGATTGGCACGGAGGAAGACGGCGGATTGCCGTGGCCCAAGTGCGCATCATTATCATATTCATCGAACCGGAACAAGGCCGGGCGCAGGCCCGGACGCGGTACGGCGGCAAGAAGGCACCGCCGGTGCGCTGCGCGGGGCTTTGCGCCAAGGCCTTGGCGCGCGGCTGCTGTCGCGCCCGGGAGCCGCGACGTGCGCTTTCGCGCGTGCAGGCCCGGCGAGGACATCTGGCACTGCCATGCAGGTGGCGGGATGGCGACTGGGCAACGACTGGGGACGACCGGGCTGGGACCACGCGACGGGGCGCGGTGGGTGCCGGAGGAGGCAGGTGGCCGAAGAAAGAAGTCACCGGTCAGGTCGGCGCGCTCAACACGGTGGGCAGGAAATTTGTACCCCCCGTTTTATGGCGCCACAGCGCCCGCAGGGGCCGCTGGCTGCCCGTTCCGCATCTTGGTCCGGGTCGGTCCGGTTTCGTGCCGCAGCGGTCGTTTGTGCAACGATGTGCAGAATCCGTCGGCCGTCTGGACAATTCCCCACGGCGCGGCTAGGGTTGGGCCGTTCTTTTCGGTTGGACCCGCCCGCCTGTCGAGGCCTGTTAAGATCTGCCGAGGGCGCGCCCCCATTGCCTTTTGCGCCGCGAATACGGCAAGGCAGCCCCTTGGGCGCTCCCGTGGTCGCCTTGGCCCAGCCCCGGCCCGTCACGTTGTGCCAGTTCGGGGTAGTCCGGGCTAGTCCGAGCTGGTTCGGGCCAGTTCGGGCTCGGTCCGGATAAGCCCGGCCAGTTCAGGCGCGAACCCTTTCCCGGTCTTTCTCGTTTTCCGGACCGGGCTTATGCGGCGCGGGGCCGCCCCATCACCGAAGCGCAGACCATACCGCCATCTTCCGCGCGCCAGGCCGCCATGTCCGATATGTCCGATATGTTCGACATGTCAGGCCGGTTGCCGCCGTCCGGTTGTTTTCAGGTCTGCCCATTGCACGAGGTTTCATGCAGTTGCCTTCCGCCAAGCGTTCCGGAATCGTCCTGCTGATCATTCTGCTGTTGGCCGCGGCGCCGTTCGTGCTGCGGCGCGGCCAGCAGCCCGACGAAACAGCCGCCGACACCACGGCGGCAGACTGCAACGCCACCGCACCCGCCGGGCAACTGCCCCCGGAACTGCGGGCCGAAGGCAGTGCGAACGCGCAGGGCGAAGGCCAGCCCGAAGTGGTGCAGGGGGTGGTTTCCTCCGGCGACACGGCGGCCAAGATCCTGCAGGAATGGCTGTCCTCGGTCGATGTGCACACCATGGTCACCGCGTGCGAGAAGGTCTATTCGCTGGCCCGCCTGCGCGCCGGCCAGCCGTATACCGTGGTGGCCAACGCCAGCATGGGCGGCATAGAGCGCTTCGAATACGAGATCGACAACGCGCAGAAGCTCATCGTCAGCAAGACCGACGATTCCTTTGCCGCCCGGGTGGAACCCATCCAGTACGACGTGGACGTGGTGCGGGTAGAGGGGGTCATCGAATCCAACCTGTTCCAGTCCGTGGCCGACGCGGGCGAATCGCCCACCCTGGCCATCCGCCTGGCCGATATCTTCGGCTGGGAGGTGGATTTCATCCGCGACATCCGCGAGGGCGACAACTTCACCGTGCTGGTGGAAAAGCGCTTCCGCGACGGCGAATTCAAGGGCTATGGGCGTGTGCTGGCGGCCATCTTCACCAATCAGGACCAGACACACCGCGCCTACCTGTTCCACGACGACCTGGGCATTCCGCAGTACTACAATTCGGAAGGTGCCTCCATGCGGCGTTCGTTCCTGAAGGCGCCGCTGTCGTTCACCCGCATTTCCAGCGGGTATACCATGACCCGCAAGCACCCCATCTTCAGCGACGTGCGGCCCCATCAGGGCGTGGACTACGCAGCGCCCACCGGCACGCCGGTCAAGGCCGTGGGCAACGCGGTGGTGGCCTCCGCCGGGTGGGGCAACGGCTACGGCAACCTGATCATCCTGCGCCACGCCAACGGGTACGAAAGCTACTACGGCCATCTTTCCGGCTTTGCGCGCGGGGTGCGCAAGGGCGCCACGGTGAAGCAGGGCGAGGTCATAGGCTACGTGGGCGCCACGGGTTGGGCCACCGGGCCGCACCTGGACTTCCGCCTGAAGAAGGACGGCAAGTTCATCAACCCCACCAAGAACATCAGCCCTCGCTCCGAACCCGTGGCCCGCAAGCTGCTGCCCGACTTCCGCCGTCAGATGGACGCCATTCGCCCGTATCTGGATGGCGAGGGCGACCTTGCCACGCTGGATGTGCAGAAGCTGCCCAACATATAGATTTCGTTGCCTATAGATACGCACACGGCGCGTCGTCCCCAGCGGGGGGCGGCGCGCTGTTGCGTTACGGGCATGGGAAAGCCATCGTAAAGCCGCCGATTGTGGCTGCAGCTCTGACCGCCCTTAATGGGCGCCAGTGCTCGGTAAATACATGCGAGGGAGATGGTGGGACCTTGCTGGTCCGGCAAGTGACCGATGAGTGTGCGGAAAAGTGTCTGTGCCGACCCAGGGTCAAGCAACTGTTCCGGATGTGCGTTTCGCGTGAAACATGCTGTAAAGATAAAAGAAAATATGAACGCAGGCGGCGAGTAACATCATTTGCGATGACATGGGCAATGGGCATCATGCGGGGCCATTGCCAGGCAGAATGGTGACATCGTATGTGCGCAAGCGTGTTACCTGTTTTAAATAATACACATTTTTTTGGAACATCATGCGCCGCGCGGCAGGCCTGTGACTGCGCCAGTTGAACGCGGAACGCTGCTCTGCAAGCTTGCGGGGGTGACTATCGCCGCTCCTGGTCGGCAGTCAGGGAGCCCGTCAGGCTGAAGAGGAGGATCTGGCGGGTGGAACGCCGGGCAGGGCGCAGGCAAAGTTGCGCTGCGCGGGCAGGCGGAAGGGGGGCCGCAGCATCGGCGCGCCCGTGGCCGTGGCGATGGCCGCCAGCATGCCCCGAAAGATGCGCCCATGCACCGGAAGCAGGACATACCAGTAGGCCAGTCCGGCCAGTCCGCGCGGCAGGAACCAGGACTGCATCCACAACTCCGTGGCTGCGGCACCCGTGGCCGTTGCCCCGGCATCGCCGCCATGTTCCGCGTCGGGTACCGGGCGCACCACGAATTCCAGCAGGGCATCGCCCGGCACCTTCATTTCCGCCAGCAGCAGCAACCGCTTGCCCGGCTGCACGTCCAGCACCCGCCAGAAGTCCAGGGCATCTCCCGTGCGCAGGGTTTCCGGGTCGCGCCTGCCGCGCCGCAGCCCCGGCCCCCCGGCCAGGGTGTCCAGCAGGCCGCGCAGCCGCCACAGGGCGTCATCCTGATACCAGCCGGTATCGCCGCCGATGCGCTCCACGGGCTTCCACACGGCTTCGGGCGTGGCAGCCAGCCGCACTCCCCAGCCATCCCCCAGCAGATGCCCGCCCGCGTACTCCGCATCGCCGCAAGCCACCCATTCCGGCACGGCGGGGCTGCCCGCGTCGGTCCAGCGGGTGGGCACGGCGTGGGTGCGCAGCCGGTCCAGGGCACGGCGGATGGCCTCGTCGCAGGGCAGCAGGTCTTGCGGGATGATGTCGCGGATGCGCGTTTCGCCGCACACCACCCGCTGCCGCAACCCGTGGATGAGCGGGCGCGCCAGGGCCACCGGCACAGGTGTGACCAGGTGCAGCCAGTGGGCGGAAAGCTCCGGCGTCAGGAAGGGCACGGGGATGATCAGCCGTCGTCGCAGGCCCGCCTGTCGGGCGTAGATGTCGAACAGTTCCCGATAGCTCAGCACGTCCGGCCCGCCGATGTCGTAGGCCTGCCCTGCCGTTTCGGGATGGTCCAGGCAGCCCGCCAGGTATTCCAGCACGTTGCTGATGGCTATGGGCTGGCACTGCATGTGGACCCAGCGCGGGGTGATCATGACCGGCAGGCGGTCCACCAGATAGCGGATGATCTCGAACGAGGCGCTGCCGGAACCGATGATCTGCGCCGCGCGCAGCACGGTGAGCGGCGCGTCTGCCAGGGCCAGTATTTCGCCCACCTCGGCACGGGAGCGCAGGTGTTCGGACACGCGGCTGGCCCCGTGCCCGTGTGTGTCCGTTTCCGGAGGCAGCAGGCCGCTGAGGTAGATGACCCTGGGCAGGGCGCTCTGCGTGCCGCGCAGGGCTTGCAGGGCGCGCACCATGCAGTAGGCGGCCTTGCGGTCGGCATCGGCAAAGGCGGCCACGGCGGGGTTCATGGAATGCACCAGGTAGAACACCGCATCGCAGCCGCGCAGGGCCTCGCACAGGGATGGCTCGTCCAGCATGTCGCCGCGCACGATGGTGCAGCCGGGGTGGGCCGCCCATGGGCGCCCCGCCAGCTTGGCCGGGTTGCGCGCCAGCG
>NZ_VSMK01000185.1 GCF_011682075.1 Nitratidesulfovibrio liaohensis | reverse complement strand
CGGCCCTGCGCGCCCGGCTGGACGCCGTGGCCGCACGGGTGGGGGATCGCCCCCGGCCCGCCGTATTCTTCGAGGTGCGCCACCCCAACCAGCTGGCCGCCGGGGCCGATTCCATCGTCACCGACATCATCGCCCGCGCGGGCGGCCGCAACTGCGTCACCGCCGAAGGCCGGGTGGCCCGCCTGAGTGAGGAAGAGTTGCTGCGGCTCGATCCCACCGTCTATCTGCTGCAACGCGGTCCCATGAACCCGGATCCGGAGCCGCCCGCCACGCGCCCCCACTACGCAACCCTGTCCGCCGTCCGGAATGGCCGCGTGCGTGAAGTGGACGAGGCCCGGTATTCCCGCCCCGGCCCCCGCGCCGTGGACGCCGTGGAGGAACTTGCCCGCTACCTGCACCCCGATGTATGGGGCACCACCCCGGCCACGCCCACGCCTGACACCGGGCAGGTCGTCCCCCAACACGACGCCCCCACCCAGATCACCCCCTGAACCCACTGGTAGTCCTGACCCACGGCTTGCCCATACCCATGGCTTGACCAGCCCCACGGCTGCTCCCTCACGGACGACCACGCCATAGCCCCAAGAGGTTTTTCATGTCCGCCTTCAATGATACGCCCCCGACCGCCTGCGGCACCCTGTTCGGCATCGGCGTCGGCCCCGGCGAGCCGGATCTGCTGACCCTGCGCGCCGCCAATGCCCTTTCGCGGGTGCACGTGGTGTTTGCCGCCTCGTCCACGCGCAACGACTATTCAGTGGCGCTGGACATAGCCCGGCCCCACCTGCCCGCCGATGTGCGCATCGAGACGCTGGGCTTTCCCATGACCCGCGACAAGGCCGCCCTGGCCGCCGCGTGGGAATCCAACGCCCGCGCAGTGGCCGACACCCTGCGCAAGGGCCGGGACGCCGCCTTCCTGACCCTGGGCGACCCGCTGATCTATTCCACCTTCGGCTACCTGCTGCGCACCCTGCGCCGGGTGGCCCCGGACCTGCCCGACGACGCGGTGCAGGTGGTGCCGGGCGTCACCTCTTACCAGGCGGCGGCCGCCCGCACCCGCACCATCCTGTGCGAGGCGGACGAAACCCTGCTGCTGGTGCCCGGCGTGAACGGCACGGACAAGCTGGCCGCCGATGTGGCGGGCGCGGACAATGCCGTGATCCTGAAGGCGTACCGCAAGTTTCCGGAAATCCGCCGGGTGCTTGCCGATCAGGGTTCGGCGGAGCAGGCGGTGTTCGTCTCCCGCCTGGGGCTGCCGGGCGAAGTCATCGCCCCCACACTGGCCGATGCCCCGGACGCGCCGCACTACCTGACCCTGCTGCTGGTGCCCAAGGCCCGTACCGGTGACGATTCCGGCGACGATACCGGCGAGGCGTAGCCCCTCCCGGCTCCCATCCCCTTTCCGACAACGCCGAAGGGCCGTCCGATTCCTGCGGGCGGCCCTTGTCTGCGCAAAACCAGGCAACTCCGATTTCCCCTGCCCCTCTGGTATGCCCCCGCCCTGCCATTTGAATTTCTTGCGTACCCCCACGCCCCCCTGCTTTCTCTTCCCATTCCCCGCCCCGGCCCCACAGCCCTGACGGGCGTCCCGGCATTTCTGCCTTCTTTTCTCCTTTCCCGATCGGCTTCCACCGCTATCCCGCCGTGGCCCTGCATGGCGGAGGGCTGTGCGATGGAGACGGAGCGCGAAATAAGATGCTGCGGCGCTGGCAAGGAAGCGGATTGGGGGGCGAAGGGAGTGTACTCGCGTACATGACCGAGCCACTCAACCCACTGACGCCGCCAGCGTCGCAGCAGCTGTTTCCGCTCCGGATGCATCGCCATCACTCCCACCCCGTCCCTTTCCCATCCCCCCCGCTTTTTCCTTCCATCCCCGCCCCGCCCCCACAGCCCTGACGGGCGTCCCGGCATTTCTGCCTTCTTTTCTCCTTTTCCGATCGGCTTCCACCGCTATCCCGCCGTGGCCTTGCATGGCGGAGGGCTGTGCGATGGAGACGGAGCGCGAAATAAGATGCCGCAGCGCTGGCAAGGAAGCGGATTGGGGGGCGAAGGGAGTGTACTCGCGTACATGACCGAGCCACTCAACCCACTGACGCCGCCAGCGTCGCAGCAGTTGTTTCCGCTCCGGATGCATCGCCATCACTCCCACCCCGTCCCTTTCCCATCCCCCTGCTTTTTCCTTCCATCCCCGCACGCCACAAACACCAACGGGCCGCCCGGCATCGCCGGACGGCCCGTCCCTTGCAACCATATATATGAGGGCGCTTCCCGTCCTACCCCCGCTTCAACTGCTCGACCAACTGCCGCAACTCCTGGCCCATGCGGGCCAACTCGGACACGGCCTGGGACGACTGCTCCATGACCTCCGCCGTCTCCGCCGCGATGCGGTTCACCTCTTCCGTACCCCGGTTGATCTCCTCGCTGGCTGCAGACTGCTCTTCCGCCGCAGTGGCAATGGCTCGCACCCGGTCGGCGGTTTCCTGCACCACGTCCACGATCACCCGCAGGGAATCCCCGGCCATGGTGGCAAGCTCGGTGCTGCGGCCCACGGACATGGACGCTTCTTCCATGCCCCGTACGTTCTCGCGCGACGATCCCTGGATGGCCCGCACCGCGTCACCCACCTCGCGCGTGGCGTTCATGGTCTTTTCGGCCAGCTTGCGCACCTCGTCGGCCACCACGGCAAAGCCGCGCCCGGCATCGCCTGCCCGCGCCGCCTCGATGGCGGCGTTCAGGGCCAGCAGGTTGGTCTGGTCGGCAATGTCGCTGATCACATTCAGGATATGCCCGATGGATTCGGCCCGGTCGCCCAGTTCATGCAGGCTGCCCCGCAGCAGGGCGGCCTTGTCGTTGACGTCCTCGATGGCTTCCACCACCGAACGCACGATACCCTCGCCGTCTTCCGCCTGACGACGGGCCTTTTCCGCGTTGTCGGCCGCGGACGAGGCGTTGCGGGCCACCTCCATGACCGTGGAGTTCATCTCTTCCATGGCGGTGGCGGTCTCTCCGGTGCGCTCGCGCTGCACGTCGGCGCCCCGGCTCGCCTGCTCGATCTGGGCGGCCAGTTCCTCGGACGCGGAACCCACACGGTCCACGATCACCTCCAGCCGCGCGGCAGCCTGCTGCATGCCCTCGCTCTTGGCGCGCTCCGCCTCGGCGCGGGCGGACTCGGCCTCGGCCATGGCCTGCCGGGCCTGCTCCCCCTGTTCCTCTGCCTCGCGGGTCTTCTGTTCCGAGGTGGCGATCATGTCCTTCAACCGGTCCACCATGGTGCGCAAGGCGTTGGCCAGCGTGCCGATCTCGTCGGAACGGGCCACGTCCAACTGCCGCGAAAGATCGCCCTCGGCCACGGCGCTGGCGAATTCCACACCCTTGCCCAGCGCGTTCACGAGGTTGCGCACGATAAGAAAGATCACCGTCCCCACCAGCACCAGGATGGCCGTGGTGGCGGCCACGCTCACGTTGCGGATGGCGGCCACCGGGTCGCTGATGTCGCTTTCGTCCACGGTGACGCACATGATCCATTTCGTGGACGGCTCTTCCATGAAGTATGCATACTTTGTAATGCCCTGCCATGGATAGGCGATGCTGCCCGTACGCTGGGCCAACACCCGCTTGCCCCAGTCCAGTTCGCTGATGTCGGTCTTGAGGATCAGCGAAGGATCGGGGTGAGCGATGACCTTGCCGTTGCCCGCCACCAGAAAGGCGTAGCCCGTCTTGCCGATCTTGATGGGATTGATGAATTCCCTGGCGTACCTGCCAAGGTCCACCGCCCCGTACAACACGCCCGCCACCTTGCCGTCCACCTTGATGGGCACGGCCAGCACGACCACGGGCGTGTTGGTGGTCATGCTCATGAGCGGCTCGGACACGGTGGCCTCGCCCTGCATGCCGCGCTTGAAGTAGTCGCGGCTCGCGCGGTTTTCCTTGCCGACCGATGCGTCCAGATTGCTGGCCGCCACGACGCCGTCCGGCCCCAGCACGTTGACCACCTGATACACGTCGTAGGTGGCCACCACCTGACGCAAGGCCTCGTTGGCGCGCCGCACCACGGCAGCCCTGTCGCCGCCCGGCGGCACCCGCAGCACGTCCACCAGCACGTTGCGCATGGCCTGGGTGGCGATGTCCTCGCGCTGGTCCCGA
The DNA here is from genome assembly GCF_011682075.1 of Nitratidesulfovibrio liaohensis. GTDB lineage: Bacteria > Desulfobacterota > Desulfovibrionia > Desulfovibrionales > Desulfovibrionaceae > Cupidesulfovibrio > Cupidesulfovibrio liaohensis. Next base: position 963 of record NZ_VSMK01000185.1, on the reverse strand, counting down.
ACGCGTCTGCCCAGTTCGCCCGCTGCAGCGCGGACCATCATTTCCGACTGGGCATTGATGGCCTCGTGCAGGGCGTCCTTCGACACGGAATACGCCAGCCACGAGGACACGACCATGCCGACAAGCACCAACCCGAGCGTTGGCACGAGGAAACGGTTGCGAAGATTCCAGCCCATGGAGCACCTCGCCTGTTGCAACCCTCCCCCGAGAGCGCCGCATCAGAACCTGATGGTATCAACGTAGCACGCTGCCCATATTGGCGGTAGTCCCGTGCCGCAAAAAATACCACGTGGGAAAAAGGAACGGGGCCGGACACGTCCGGCCCCGAGCACATGCAAGGGGAGAAAAGGCAGGGCAGCCCTGCGGCAGCGGCAACGCAAAAACCGCAAGGCGCTGGCGGCCCCGGCCGCACGGGGCATCAGGAACGCGCGACGGCCATGGCCTCCAGGCTCCAGGTGGTGGCTCGCGCCAGCACGTCGCCCATGGCCGTTTCGAAGGCCTCGGCCACCTGCGGCAGCCCGGACCCGGCGGCGGGGCAGTCGCGCCCGATGGCCGTGAAGGCCACGATGCGCCCGGTCTTCAGGTCCACCAGGCGCAAGGCCAGTTCCACCTCGACCAGTGGCGCGGCCCCCTCGCCCATGCGGGTATTGAAGCGGCGCAGGTCGATCATCAGCCGGTAATCGGGATAGATGCCCGCAGATTCCTCCGCCGCGCCGTCCAGCCGCCCGACACGCTCGAAGGCTTCCACCAGCAGCCGCTGCACCAGGCGCGGGGCCGGGCTGGTCCACTTGGCCCCGGCGTAATAGCGCACCTCGCGCCCGCTCGCCCCCCCCAGCACCAGCACGATGCGGTCGGTATCCAGCATGCGGCTGGTTTCCGGCAGGGACACGGCCAGTTGCAGATGCAACGCGCCGCCCGCGCCGGGGCCGGGCATGGCCGGGGCCAGCAGCAGGTGGGTGGGCG
>NZ_VSMK01000184.1 GCF_011682075.1 Nitratidesulfovibrio liaohensis | reverse complement strand
CGGGGGAACGGGCGTGGCGCGCGGCTGGCGGACGTGCGCGGGGTGAAGAACGGTCCGCGCGGGTGATGCGGCCAGTGTGGCCGCGCGCGGCGCTGCCGAGGCAGGGCAGAAGGGCATGGTGAACTCCGGTGCTGGCGGTGCGTAGTGCCGTCAAGCATACAGCAGGAATCCGGATTGCGCAAAGGCGTGGCCCATTGCATCCGATCCTGCACGGGCGCAGGGGGCCGTCGCCATTGGCATTGTCTGCCCGGCGGTGCTAGTACACGCGGCAGGAGGCCGCATGACCACTCCTCACGACAGTCCGCCTGGTGACACGACCGCCGCGAAGGGCACACCGACCGACATTGCACCCGGCACCGGGGGCGCCGGGCTTGCCAGCGATTGTGCGTCAGCCTCGCTGGCACCGAACGCCCCGCCTGCGCCTGACGTCTCCGCCTCTGCCACGCCTGTCGCTGCCGGGCAGCGCCCCGACCAGCGCAAGGCCTATCTGTACGGCATCGCCACGGTGGCCATCTGGTCCACGGTGGCCACGGCCTTCAAGCTGGCCCTGCGCCAGCTGGATCCGTTGCAGTTGCTGCTGGTGTCCACGGCGGTGTCGCTGCTGGTGCTGGCCGCCATCCTGCTGGTCCGCCACGGATTCGGGGGGGTGGTCCGTGAGCTGGCGGCCGCGCCCCGGCGCGAACTGCTGCGGGCCGCGCTGCTGGGCGTGCTGAACCCCTTCGCCTACTACATCGTGCTGTTCAAGGCGTACGCCCTGCTGCCCGCGCAGGTGGCCCAGCCGGTGAACTATACCTGGGCCATCACCCTGACGCTGCTTTCCGTGCCGCTGCTGGGGCACAAGGTGACCCGGCGCGAGTTGCTGGCCGTGGCCGTGAGCTATGCCGGGGTGGTGGTCATCGCCACGCGGGGCGACGTGGCCGCGCTGGCCGGGGGCAACGTGACCGGGGTGGCGCTGGCGCTGGTGAGCACGGTGATCTGGGCGCTGTACTGGATCGGCAACGCGCGCAGCCCGCTGGAGCCGGTGCTGGGGCTATTCTGCAACTTCGCGGCGGGGTTGCCGTTGGTGTTGGCTGCCACGTGCATCTTTTCGACGCTGCCGCTGGGGGCGGAACTGTGGCCGGGGCTTGCCGCCGCCGCGTACGTGGGCGCGTTCGAGATGGGCATTGCCTTCGTGTTCTGGCTGAAGGCCATGCGTTTGACGGAGTCGGCGGCGCGCATCGGCAATCTGATCTTCTTTTCGCCGTTTCTGTCGCTGGTGTTCATTGCACTGCTGCTGGGCGAGCGGATACTGCCCACCACGTTGGCGGGGCTGGTGCTGATTGTGGCAGGCAACCTGTTGCAGCGTCGGGGGTAGCGCGGGGGGGGTAGCGCCGCGGGGGCGTGGCAAGGCCTGGGTGGTCAGGCTGCTCTGTACTGCCGGGAATGCGGCGCAAAAACAGCCTTTTTCCCGCTGGCGTCGTCAGCCCGCGTTTCGCCTTGGTCGAGTATCCATATACACTCCCTGCGGCGAAACGCGTCCTTCCTCGCCAGCGGAAAAAACGCTTGTTTTCACGCCGTCTTCGCGGCACCAGCCCCCCGTGCGCCCAAGGCCGCGCACGGGATTGAAGGAAGGGGAACAGGACGGCAACGGGGAAAGGAAACGGAGGGGGGCGAGCGACAGGGGGCGTCTGTTCCTGAACGCCGGGAATGTGGCGCAAAAACACTCTTTTTCCCGCTGGCGTCGTCAGTCCGCGTTTTGCCTTGGTCGAGTATCCATATACACTCCCTGCGGCGAAACGCGTCCTTCCTCGCCAGCGGAAAAACTCTTGTTTTCACACCGTCTTCCCGGCACCACCCCCCCCGTGCGCCCAAGGCCGCGCACGGGATTGAAGGAAGGGGAACAGGACGGCAACGGGGAAAGGAAACGGAGGGGGGCGAGCGACAGGGGGCGTCTGTTCCTGAACGCCGGGAATGTGGCGCAAAAACAGTCTTTTTCCCGCTGGCGTCGTCAGCCCGCGTTTCGCCTTGGTCGAGTATCCATATACACTCCCTGCGGCGAAACGCGTCCTTCCTCGCCAGCGGAAAAAACGCTTATTTTCACGCCGTGTTCGCGGCACCAGCCCCCCGTGCGCCCAAGGCCGCGCACGGGTTTAAAGGAAGGGGAACAGGGGGATTAGGAACGTGCCGCCAGTGATGCCGATGCCTGTCTTTCCGGGAGCTGGCAACGATAACCCATCGTGCGTAGAAGCGTGTGCCGCCGGGCTTTGGCGGCGGCATATGCGTCGCAACGGGGGCGTCGGAAGGGCACCCGAGTGGCGGCATGGCGGCGGGAGGTTCGTGCACATGCGCATTCCGCCGGACAGATCACCCGGAGGGGCCTTGCGCCGCAGGGAAGCTGCCGACGGCAGGAACGCCGCGCAGGACGACCCGGGGTTCCAAGGGGCGTAGCCCCTGGAACGCGGGGGTACAGGGGGTGTTCGTTACAACACCCCCTGTCCGCCGAAGGCATAACGAAATCGAGCGCGTCCAAAGGGGCTCAACTGTCTTCGTAGAAGCCGCATCCAACAAGGCAGGACACTCCTCTCTTCCCTCTCTTATCCCGCTTTTCCGCTCCTCTCCCCGAAAAGTAGACGGGGACGAGAGCCTTTGCCCTCGCCCCCGTCCGGAGACGCCTCTCCATCCCTAAGGACTATGGTGTCCGGAACCGCCCGGCCTGTGTGACGCCCTGCGCGGCAACGCCAGTCGGGTTGCCGCCATTCCCGCGCGTCAGCCGTCCTGCGCGGCGGCGCTTCCGCGCTCCGCGCACTTCCCGGCCCATGGCCGGTCAGCGCTGTGCGCCAAACCTGCGGTCCCAGTCGAAATCTCGTCGCGTGACCACATCTTCCATGCGGCGGATGCGGCCTTCCAGCCGGTCGAACTTTTCCTTCAGCCTGCGCAGCGCCTCGCCGCGCGAGGACACGTAGCTGCCGTAGAAGTCGCGTTCGCCCGCGTCCGCCGGTGGCAGCACCGGGCGCGGCTTCATCACCAGCCCGGCCAGCACGTACAAGCCCACCACGGGCCAGAACCCGGTGAACAGGGCCGCCGCCACGAACAGCGCGCGCACCATGAATACCGACATTCCGAAATGTTGCGCAAGCCCTTTACACACTCCCATCAGCTTGCCGTCGCGGGCGCGGTACAGGGTGCGGGGGCCTCGATCATGCCAGGCATCCCGCCCGCCGCGCAGCGTGTCCCAGATATTTTCCCGGCGCGCGCCATCGCCATGCCATCCGGCCCGGCACGCGCCGTCACGGTCGAATCCGTTCCCGTCGCGGCCTTCCCCGTTGGAGCAATGACGCCCGCCCCGGCCCCAGCCGGGACGCCTGTCGAACCTGCTTTCGTGGCCGTCCATGGTCATTCCCTCCCCTGGCCGCGCGGGGCATCGCGTCCGGCGTCATGCCGGGCACGCCCCGCCGTGCCGTCCGGATCGAGCAGCAGCGTTTCCAGCGCCTCCACCCGCTCCTCCATGCGGCCCATGGCCCGGTACATTTCCTGGATCATCCGGGCCTCGTCGTCATGCGCCGGGGTGGCGCCCTCGCGGGTGCGCAGCAGGCGATACAGGATGGCCAGCAACAGCACGGCCACCAGCGCGGGCAGCACCATGAACCAGAACATCATGACCGGCCCCAGTTGCGCCATGACGGCGAACATTTCCTCGAACATGTATGGCTCGTGCATGCGTGGCCTCGAACTGTCGTGCCGCCGTGCGCCGGGACGTGGCCCGTGGCGCGGGCAGCGGGGTGGCAAGCCCGGATGGAATCGCGGACGTCAACACGTGCGGTGCGCCTGATGCACCTGATGCGCCTGATGAGTCTGGCGCGGCCCCATGCAGGCCGGCGCACACTCCAATCCTGCACGGGCGATGCCGCGCGGGCATCCAGCCTAGCCTCTGCAACCGGCGGGCGCAAGGCGGTTACTCCATTGCGCCGGAAACTTCACCGTGGCGCGGGGCGGCTGCGCCCTTGCCTGAATTGGCAGCCCGTTCGCCCACGCGGGCGCGCAGGGCGGCCAGCTCGCGCTCCAGTTCGTCGCGCGTTTCCAGGTCCGCGAAGGCGGCATCCAGACCGTTGCGCGTATCCGTGGGCACGCGCACGGCGTCGGCCTCTGCCTCCATGTGTTCCACGCGGCGCTCCAGTTCCTCGAACCGGTGCATCACTTCCAGCGATGCGGCGCGGCGCACGTCCTCGCGGGCCTGCCGACGTACCCGGGCATGCACGTGGCGCTGCACCAGCATGCGCTGCTTGTCGCGCGCGGCTGCCAGCTTTTCGTCCAGCACGTCCATGTCACCCTGCGTGCGTGCCACCAGCGCGTCGATTTCGTCCAGTTCGCGGCGCAGTGCGTCGGCGCGCTCGTTCTCGCGTCGGCGTTCAAGCAGCGCCTCGCGCGCAAGGTCCTCGCGCCCGGAGGTCACGGCCAGTTCGGCCCGGCGGTCCCAGCGGTCCACCTGGTCCAGCACGCCGTCCAGTTCGCGGCGCACCCGACGCGCCTCTGCCATGCTGGAGGCGCACCCGGCCTTCAGTTCCACCAGCGTTTCCTCCATCTCGCGGATCATCAGCCGGACCAGCTTTTCCGGGTCCTCGGCCTTGTCCAGCATGGCGCTGATGTTGGAACTGACGATGTCCTTGAATCGCGAAAAGATACCCATGATCGCCTCCTGCGGTGCGTCGTGCATTCGTGTCAGCAGGAAAGCAGCAACCGTGCCAGCCAGCCCGCAGGAGGCAACCATGAGCAATCACTGGGAATGACCTCAACATGCCGGGCGATGCACACCGCCCGCAAAATTGATTTATCCCAATCTCTGGTGAAAATCACCAAAATATGGTTGAATCAACCATGCACGATCGCACGCGCGCTGCCGCGTCGCCAGCACTGACCGAGGCCATCGGCCAGTCGGACGCGTTTCTCGCCTTTCAGGAGGCGCTTTCTCGTGTGGCGCGCGTGGACCGACCCGTGCTGCTGGCGGGCGAACGCGGCACCGGCAAGGAGCTTGCCGCCGCGCGACTGCACTATCTTTCCCCGCGCTGGCAGGGACCGCTGGTGGTGCTGGACTGCGCGGCGCTGGCCCCCACCCTGGCCGAGGCCGAACTGTTCGGCCACGAGGCCGGGGCCTTCACCGGGGC
>NZ_VSMK01000183.1 GCF_011682075.1 Nitratidesulfovibrio liaohensis | reverse complement strand
GTCACGGGCGTGGCGGGCGCGGCAGCCTCCCCGTCGCGCGGCGCCAGCGCCGCACGCAGTTCCCCCAGCCGGGTCAGGGCAGGGTCGGCAAGGTCGGGCAGGGTAAGGTCCGGATGGCCTAACGGCAGGGCAAGCGGGCCGTCCATGGTGGCGGGGCGGCCATAGACGATGGCCGAAACCTCGGCCTGGATGGCGTCGAAGCGGGCGAAAAGTTCGGGGTAGCGACCGGGGGCCAGTTCATCCAGTTGGCGGATGCACTGAAAGACCTGGGTGGTGATGCGGGTGCACAGCGAGCGCACCGTCTGCATGCCGAAGGGATGGACACAGCACAGGGCCAGTTCCATCTCGGTCATCACTTCCTGCAACTTGGCCCAGGCGTTGAGCACCAGCTTGAAGCGGTGATACCGCGCCGCGAAGGCCTCTTCGGCGGCGGCGCGCTCCTCGTCCCGCCGCTTGCGGCGGAAGGGCAGCCAGCAGAACAGACCCATGGCGGTTTCCGGGTGGGTGCAGGTTTTGGATGCCCCTAAGAGCCCTTGCGCGCCGCAGCCCTGCGCTCAAGCTGACACTGGGTGTAGGCATCCTCGATCTTGAACAGCAATTCGTCGAAATCGGTGGGCTTCATCAGGTAACCGAAGGCCCCAAGGCGCATGCCCTCCACCGCCACCTCCATGTCGGCGTGGCCGGAAAGCATGATAACCTCCACCCCCGGGAACTCGGTGCGGATGCGCTCCAGCGCGCGCATGCCGCCCATGCCCGGCATCTTCACGTCCATGACCACCACGTCGGCCCCTTCACGGGCCAGATGCTCCAGCGCTTCTTCTCCGCTGGCCGCGCGCGCCGCCGGAAAACCACGCTTGCCCAGGCGCAGGGCCAGCATTTCGGTGCTTTCGGGCTCGTCGTCCACCAGCAGGACGCGCGGCAAGGGACGAACGCCACCGGACGGGGCTCCGCCGGTATGGGCATCTGATGTCGGCGTGTCGGTCATGAAGCCTCCCGGCGTCAGGATGGCGGGCCTGCCCCCGTGCGCGTGCGGCAGAGGAGCGCGGGTCCGCCCTGCCTTCCTACCGTTCTTTGGGATGGGCCACAAGGTGGCTGGACACACGACAGTCGCACTCTCGTGCCCCTGTCATGCAGAGTCATGCAGAGTCATGTCGTGACAAACCGGGGCCGGGACATGCCTGGCCACGCGGGGGCGCGCAGGCGGACAGCCCGGCCACCCGCCCCTCTCGTTGTTACCGCGCGCAAATTGGGCTAGAACCGCCCCTGACCCACTGACATACCGGTACCGCAACCTCACATTTGGCCCACGGATTCGCCATGGTGAACTGGATACTGCCCCGGGTGGTGCGCTTTCGCCCCAGCCTGCGCGTACGCATCGGCCTGCTGCTGGCCGCGCTGGCGGCCACGTCCATGGCTGCCGCCGCGCTGCCGTTGCTCATGGCCAGCGGCCGGCTGTCCCTTCCCACGCCCTTCGGCACCTGGACGGCGGACCCGGCCACCGACGCCCTGGGGCTGATGCTGCTGGTGCTGTTTCTGGCCGGGCTGCTGGCCGTGGTGGTGTTCCGCCAGGTGCTGGGGCCCATCCGCCGACTGGCCCTGGAAGGGCTGGAGGATGCCGACGCCTACGGCAACGAGGTGGAGGTGCTGGACCGCCGCCTGCGCCACCTGCTGGACACCATGCACCGCACCCAGGTGCAGCTGGAAGAAAGCCACGAAACCCTGCGCCAGACCGAAAAGCTGGCCCTGGTGGGCAAGCTGGCCGCCGGGGTGGCCCATTCCATCCGCAATCCGCTGACCTCGGTGAAGCTGCGCCTGTTCGCGCTGGAACGCAGCCTGAAGCTGGGGCCGGACCAGAAGGAACAGCAGGAGGACTTCGAGGTCATCGCCGCGGAAATCCGCCACCTGGACGCCATCGTCACCAACTTTCTGGAATTCTCGCGCCGCCCGCGCCTGCGCATGCAGCCGGTCAGCCCGTCCGACGTGGTGGACATGACCCTGCAACTGCTCAAGCACCGCCTGGAATCGTTCAACGTGGCGGTTGCGGTGCACCGGGCCGAACGCCTGCCCGTGGTGGACGGCGACGCAGAGCAGCTCAAGGAGGCGCTGGTCAACCTCATCCTGAACGCGTGCGAGGCCATGGGCTACGACGGCACGCTGGACATCACGGAAGAAAAGGGCATCATCAATCCCTTGGGCCGGGCCGTGGTCATCCGCATCGCGGACAGCGGCCCCGGCGTGCCCCAGCACATCCGCGAGGAAGTCTTCCAGCCGTTCTTCAGCACCAAGGAAGAAGGCACCGGCCTCGGCCTGCCCATCGCCCGGCGCATCTTCGAGGAGCATGGCGGCTGGCTGCACCTGCATTCGGCGCACGGCAAGGGGGCCACCTTCGTCATCGTGCTGCCTGCCCGCAAGGACGACTCATGGCTAAGATCCTGATCGTCGACGACGAACTGCAACTGCGCCAGAGCTTCCAGCGCCTGCTGGCCGGGGAAGGCCACGACGTGCGTGCCGCCTCCACCGGCGAGCAGGGCATCAAGCTGGTGCGCGAAGAGTTGCCCGAACTGGTGATCATGGACGTGCGCATGCCCGGCATGGACGGCCTGACCGCCCTGCGCGCCATCCGCGAGATAGACGCCCGCCTGCCGGTGGTCATCATGACCGCCTATTCCACCACCGAGACCGCCATCGAGGCCACCAAGCTGGGGGCCTTCGACTACATCCTGAAGCCGTTCGAAATCCCGGACATCCTAGCGCTCATCGAGCAGGCCGTGGAGGCGGGCCGCCGCATGCGCGCCCGCGTGGACATGGTGGCCGACGGCGACGACGGCACCGGGCAGGAGACGCTGGGCGAGGCCCTGGTAGGCACCAGCCGGGCCATGCACCAGGTGTACAAGGCCATCGGCCGGGCCGCGCCCACCGACGCCCTGGTGCTGGTGCGGGGCGAATCGGGCACCGGCAAGGAACTGGTGGCCCGCGCCGTGTACCAGCACAGCCTGCGCGGCGAAAAGCCGTTCCTGATCATCAACTGCGTGGCCATCCCGGACACCCTGCTGGAAAGCGAACTGTTCGGCTACGAGAAGGGGGCCTTCACCGGGGCCACCAACCGTCGGGTGGGCAAGATAGAGCAGGCCAACGGCGGCACCGTGTTCCTGGACGAAATAGGCGACATGCCGCTGGGCATCCAGGCCAAGCTGCTGCGCCTGTTGCAGGAAAAGCAGATCGAACGGCTGGGCGGCAGGCAGCCCATCCCCGTGGACGTGCGCATCATCGCGGCCACCAACACCGACCTGGAGGCCGCCGTGGCCGACGGGCGCTTCCGCGAGGACCTGTACTACCGGCTGAAGGTGGTCACCCTGTGGCTGCCCCCCCTGCGCGAACGCAGCGAGGACATCCCCCCGCTGGCACGGTACTTTCTTGCCCGCTTCTCGCGCGAGATGGACATGCCGAACCCCGGCATCACCCCCGAGGCACTGGCCTACCTGGAAGCGCAGCCGTGGCCCGGCAACGTGCGCGAACTGGGCAACTCCGTGCACAAGGCGCTGGTGTTCAGCCGTGGGGGGCCGCTGGGAGAGCCGGACCTGAAGCAGGCCCTGGAGGCCAGCCGGGGCGTGCGACCCGGCAGCGAAGGCCCGGCCTGCGACCTTTCGCTGGCCGCCGACCAGACCATGCAGGAGCTCATCCGACGCACCCTCAGCGAAAGCGACGGCGACAACGTGTTCGATTCCCTGATGGACCACGTGGGGCGGCTGGTGGTGCGCGAGGCGCTGCACCTTACCGGGGGCAACCGCACCCGCGCCGCGCGCCTGCTGGGACTTTCGCGCCCCACCCTGCTGGCCAAGATCGAAAAATACGGACTGCGCATCGAGACGCAGGTTTCCTGACGGCGGGCCATCGCTGCCGCACCGCCATTTCCGCGCCATTGCAGCGCACGGGCGGGCCACCCCGCGCCCCGTGGCGGCGCACGGCTGCCCGATCAACCAGCATCAATGAAAAGGCCCGCCACACCGCGTGCCTGGCCGGTTTCATCCGTTATCAGCCTCTTGTGTTGCGCCCGTTTCTCGGATAGTTGCAAGACAGCAAACGGCAAGACTGTTATCTTATATTTTTTGCAAGACTTGACCCAAAACAGGAAGCCCACGGCTTCCGGAACCCCCCATAGATGCACATGCCCGTAAAGCCCGCCTTCAACCCCCTGTACCAACAGGTCAAGGAATCGCTGCTCCGCCGCATCGCCGCCGGTGAATGGGCACCGGGCAGCTTCCTGCCCAGCGAACCCGTACTGGCCGAAGAATACGGCGTCAGCCACGGTACCCTGCGCAAGGCGCTGAACGAGCTGACCGCCGAGCGCCGCGTGGTGCGGTACCAGGGCAAGGGCACGGCGGTGGCCACCTTCGACGCGGACGAGGCACTGTTCCGCTTCTTCCGCATCGTCAGTTGCGAGGACAGGCGCACCCTGCCCATTTCAGAAGTGCTCGGAGCCGCCCCCGGCAAGGCCGACGCCGAAGAGGCCGCAGCGCTGGACATTGCCCTGGGTGCACCGGTGCTGCGCATAGAACGCGTGCGTTCGCTGGACGGTGTGCCGCTGCTGAACGAGCGCATCACCCTGAGCTGCGCGCGCATGCCGGGCATCGAAGCCATTCCCGTGGGGTCGCTGCCCAACACGCTGTACGACTTCTTCCAGAAGCGCTTCAACGTCACCATCGCCAAGGCGGACGAAAGCATCACCGCCGTGGCCGCCGACAAGGTCGACGCCGAGCGCCTGGGCGTGCCGGTGGGGCACCCGCTGCTGGCCATCCGCCGCGTGGCCATGGACATCGAGGAAAACCCCGTGGAACTGCGCCACACCCGCTGCGTGACCGCCAACTTCCACTACCGCACCAAGCTTTCCTGATTGCCCCGCCGGGCGTCCGCCGGACGGGCGGCACGCCCGCGTCGTGCGTCTGCATGCATACCAATGGAACGGGCCTTCCCCAAAGGGAAGGCCCGTTCTTGTTCATCCGCGCAAGGCGGGCGATGGACAGCATGCCATGGGCGTGTGGCCCGTCAGATTGCGTCCGTGCCGCGCCCGGCGCGCCGCAGCAGGTCCTGATGCAGCCCCCGCGGCAGGGCCACCCCCTCGCGGTGCGCCCGGCGTTGCAGTTCGAAGCGGCGCGCACC
>NZ_VSMK01000182.1:2500-5173 GCF_011682075.1 Nitratidesulfovibrio liaohensis | reverse complement strand
AATAAGTGCTGGCATCGGCCTACTTTCCCACGCAAGAGTACGCAGTATCATCGGCGATGGAGGGCTTAACTTCCGAGTTCGGAATGGGATCGGGTGTACCCCCTCCTCCATGGACACCAGCACAAATTTCTGGTCACCGTCCGGCAAGGCTGGCTATTGTGCGCCGCCACATCGTCCGGGACCGAAAGATGTAATCAAACAGGGTGGAAAGGAAGTGTAGAGAAGAAAACAAGGCGCACGGGCTATTAGTACTGGTCAGCTGAATGCGTCACCGCATGTATACCTCCAGCCTATCAACCGGGTTGTCTACCCGGGCCCTTCAGCTCCGAAGAGAGGGAGACCTTATCTTGAGGCAGGCTTCCCGCTTAGATGCTTTCAGCGGTTATCCCTTCCGCACATAGCTACCCTGCTGTGCCACTGGCGTGACAACAGGACCACCAGGGGTGCGTCCATCCCGGTCCTCTCGTACTAGGGACAGGCCCTCTCAAGTCTCCTACGCCCACAGAAGATAGGGACCAAACTGTCTCACGACGTTTTAAACCCAGCTCGCGTACCACTTTAAACGGCGAACAGCCGTACCCTTGGGACCTGCTTCAGCCCCAGGATGTGATGAGCCGACATCGAGGTGCCAAACCGCGCCGTCGATATGAACTCTTGGGCGCGATCAGCCTGTTATCCCCGGCGTACCTTTTATCCAATGAGCGATGGCCCTTCCATGCGGAACCACCGGATCACTAACGCCGACTTTCGTCCCTGCTCGACATGTCTGTCTTGCAGTCAAGCTCCCTTATGCGTTTGCACTCGACGCCTGGTTTCCGATCAGGCTGAGGGAACCTTTGCGTGCCTCCGTTATTGTTTGGGAGGCGACCGCCCCAGTCAAACTACCCACCAGACACTGTCTCCACCCCGGGTAACGGGCATGGATTAGAGCCTTAGACTTGCAAGGGTGGTATTTCAAGGTTGGCTCCCCCCATACTGGCGTACAGGGTTCACAGCCTCCCACCTATCCTACACATGCAAGCCCAAAACCCAATGTCAAGCTATAGTAAAGGTGCACAGGGTCTTTCCGTCTTTCTGCGGGTACACGGCATTTTCACCGCGACTTCAATTTCACCGAGTCTCTGGCCGAGACAGTAGGGAGATCGTTACGCCATTCGTGCAGGTCGGAACTTACCCGACAAGGAATTTCGCTACCTTAGGACCGTTATAGTTACGGCCGCCGTTTACCGGGGCTTCGATTCAAAGCTTCGCTTGCGCTGACCTCTCCTCTTAACCTTCCGGCACCGGGCAGGCGTCAGTCCCTATACGTCGTCTTGCGACTTAGCAGAGACCTATGTTTTTAGTAAACAGTCGCCACCCTCATTTCTCTGCGGCTCTCGTGGGCTTAGAGAGTAAATCCTTCACCCATAAGAGCACCCCTTCTTCCGAAGTTACGGGGTTATTTTGCCGAGTTCCTTGGCCAGAGTTCTCTCGAGCGCCTTGGGTTATTCACCCCACCCACCTGTGTTGGTTTCCGGTACGGTTCGCACGCGCTAAACTTAGGAGCTTTTCTAGGCAGTAGAGGCTCAACAGCTTCAGACCTTGCGGTCACGGACTCGCGTCTCGGCCTTGAAGAGGGCGGATTTGCCTACCCTCAAGCCTACCTGCTTGCACCGGCTAAGCCAACAGCCGGCCTGCCTACCTTCCTGCGTCCCTCCATCGCACACTCGCGCAAGTACGGGAATATTAACCCGTTTTCCATCGGCTACGGCTCTCGCCCTCGCCTTAGGGACCGACTAACCCTGGGAAGATTACCTTTACCCAGGAAACCTTGGGTTTACGGCGAACAGGTTTTTCACCTGTTTTATCGTTACTCATGTCAGCATAATCACTTCCCTGCAGTCCAGCATGCCTTCCGGCACACCTTCTGCCCGCAGGGAACGCTCCCCTACCGATCGCCTAAGCGATCCCGAAGCTTCGGTACCATGCTTAGCCCCGTTACATTTTCGGCGCAGAGTCATTAGACCAGTGAGCTATTACGCTTTCTTTAAACGATGGCTGCTTCTAAGCCAACGTCCTGGCTGTCTGAACAACTCCACCACCTTGACCACTGAGCATGGATTTGGAGACCTTAGCTGTCGATCTGGGCTGTTTCCCTTTTGACGACGGACCTTCGCACCCGCCGTCTGACTCCCGGGGTACATCTTAGCGGCATTCGGAGTTTGAAAGGGTTTGGTAATCTGGTGAGACCCCTAGCCCTGTCAGTGCTCTACCTCCGCAAGACAATTTCCCGAGGCTATACCTCAATATATTTCGGGGAGAACCAGCTATCACCGAGTTTGATTGGCCTTTCACCCCTATCCACAAGTCATCCAAAACGTTTTCAGCCGTTACTGGTTCGGTCCTCCACACGGTTTTACCCGTGCTTCAACCTGCTCATGGATAGATCACCCGGTTTCGGGTCTACTCCGCCCAACTTAGCGCCCTTGTCAGACTTGCTTTCGCTACGGCTCCGCTTGCGCTTAACCTTGCTGGACAGAGTAACTCGCTGACTCATTATGCAAAAGGCACGCGGTCACACCTTATTGGTGCTCCCACAGCTTGTAGGCAACAGGTTTCAGGTTCTATTTCACTCCCCTGACAGGGGTTCTTTTCACCTTTCCCTCACGGTACTGGTGCACTATCGGTCGCCAG
>NZ_VSMK01000181.1 GCF_011682075.1 Nitratidesulfovibrio liaohensis | reverse complement strand
TAATTGAGCAGGTGGCCGACGCATTGGGCGTTGCGCGCGACACCCTGCCCGCCTTCGGCGCGCACTGGCACCCCGCCGCCCTCGTGCCTTACGCGGGCGCCTTTGCCGTGTGGTGCATCGGCCTTGCTTCCGGTCGCGCCCGCGCCTTGGCCGGCGTGGCGCTGGTGGCCGCCTCGGTGGCGCTGACCTGGACCGACACCGCGATCGACCCGCTGTCCCGCCTGTTCGGCGTGATCATCGCGGGCATCGGCCTGGTGGTGGCGGTGTACTCGACCGGCTACATCCACCACGACCGTCGCGCGGGCGGCTACTGGTTCTTCCTGCTGCTGATGTGCGGTTCGCTCTCGGGCCTGGCCCTTGCGCGCGACTTCGGCGGCTTCTACGTGTTCTGGGAACTGATGACCTTCTCGTCGTACTTCCTGGTGGCCCACGAGGCCACGGACAAGGCGTTCCACGCCGCCGTGAAGTACTTCGTGATGTGCGTTGCCGGGGCCTGCGCCATGCTGCCCGGCTTCATGCTGCTGTCCGCCCAGGCGGGCACGCTGGACTTCGCGGCCCTGGCGGGCCTTGCCGCCACCCTGCCCGCCCCCGTGGTGAAGGGTGCCGTGGTGCTGGCCTTTGTGGGCTTTGCGGTCAAGGCGGGCCTTGTGCCCGGCCACGGCTGGCTGCCCGACGCGCACCCCGCCGCCCCCTCGTCCATTTCCGGCCCGCTGTCGGGCATCCTGACCAAGACCGGCGTGTACGGCACCGTGCGGCTGATGCTGGCGGTGTTCGGCTCCGCCGTGCTGCTGAAGGCCGGGGAATCCGCCGGTGGCTTCAGCTCCATGGGCCTGCTTGTCACCGCGCTGGGCACGGCCACCATGCTCTACGGCGAACTGATGGCCCTGAAGCAGGACGACCTGAAGCGCCTGCTGGCCTACTCGACCATGGGTCAGGTGGGGGAAATCTTCATGGTCATCGGCCTCGGCACCTGGCTGGCCACCACCGGCTCGCTGCTGCACGTGCTGAACCATGCCATCATGAAGAACCTGCTGTTCCTCTGCGCGGGCGGCCTCATCCTGCGCGCGGGCAGCAAGAAGCTGGCGGACCTTGCGGGTATGGCCCGGGTCATGCCCTTCACCGCCGGGTGCATGGTCGTGGGCCTCATCTCCATCATGGGCCTGCCGCCGTTCAACGGCTTTGTCGGCAAGTACCTGATGCTGCAAGCCCTTGTGGCCGCCGGGCACCCCGCCGTGGCCGCCGTGCTGCTGCTGGGCAGCCTTGCCGGGTGTGTCTACTACATGCGCATCGTGCGCACGCTGGTCTTCCAGCCCTACACCGGCCCCATGGTGCAGGAGGCCCCGGTCTCCATGCGCGTGGCCACCGGCGTGCTGGCCGCGCTGTGCCTGGTGCTGGGCGTGCTGCCGCAGCTGGGCCTGTCGCTGGTCACCCCCGTGGCCGACATGCTGGCGGGGGCGGGCAAGCTGGATGTGCAGGCCCTGCCCATGCTGGCGGTGACCTGGCATCCCTTCGTGCTCATCCCCATGCTGGGCGCCGTGGTGCCCTTCCTGCTGCGGCGCGACCGCAAGGCGGCGGGCCTGGCCACCGCCATCATCCTTGCCGTGGCTGCCGTCGCGGTGGTGGTGTTCGGGCGCGGGCTGGATTCCATCTCCTTCGCCTTCGCGCTCGTGGTGCCGGTCATCGGCTGCCTGAACATGTTCTACGCCGTGGGCTACATGGAACACAGCCACACCCAGTGGCGCTTCTACACGTTCTTCCTGTTCATGGTGGGCGGGCTGATGGGCGTTGCCGCAAGCAACGACCTGTTCGGCTTCTTCACCTTCTGGGAGATCATGAGCTCGTGGAGCCTGTACTTCGTCATCGTGCATGAGGAAAACCCCGCCGCGCTGCGCGAGGGCTTCAAGTACTTCTTCTTCAACGTGCTGGGCGCGGCCTTCCTGTTCCTGGGGGTGGTCATGCTGTCCACCATGGCGGGCGACCCCAGCTTCGGCGCGGTGCGTTCCGCCCTGCCGACCATGCCGGTGGCCCTGGCCGCCACCGCCGTGGCCCTGATGGCCATCGGCTTCACCATGAAGGCGGCGCAGCTGCCCTTCCGCATCGACGTGCAGATGCACCCGGCAACGGCCCCCACGCCGGTTTCCGGCTACATCTCGTCGGTGCTGCTGAAGAGCGCCCTGTTCGGCCTCGCCAAGCTGTTCTTCGTGCTGGGCGGTGCGGGCTTCTTCACCGGTCTGGCCGCCCAGTGGGGCCAGCCGCAGGTGATGTATGCCATCGCCTGGGTGGGCGGCATCACCATCGTCATGGCCGCCCTGCTGGCCGTGATGCAGTCGGACCTCAAGCTGGTGCTCATCTACTCCACCGTCAGCCAGTTGGGCTACATGGTGGTGGGCGTGGCGCTGGGCACCCCGCTGGGCATGGCCGGCGGCATGCTGCACCTGGTCAACCACGTGCTGTTCAAGGACCTGCTGTTCCTTGTGGCCGGGTCGCTCATCCTGTGCACCCACAAGCACTCGCTGGACGAACTGGGCGGCATCGGGCAGCGCATGCCCGTCACCCTGACCATGTTCGCCATCGGGGCGCTTTCGGTGGTCGGCGTGCCGCCCACCAACGGCTTTGCCTCCAAGTGGATCCTCTACCACGCGCTGATGGCCGAGGGCGAAGTGGCGCTGGCCCTGCTCTCGTTGGCGGGCAGCGTGCTGACCCTGGCCTACTTCGCCAAGTTCCTGCACTCGGCCTTCCTGGGCCGCCCCTCGCCGGAACTGGCCCACGTGCAGGAAGCCCCGCGCATCATGCTGGTGCCCATGGGCATCCTGGCCGCCGGGTGCATCATCACCGGAGTGTTCCCGGGCCTGCCCCTGCTGGCCATCGACATGATGGGCCGCGAACTGGGCTTCGCCGGGCTGGCTGTCGCACCGTGGGGCGTGGCTTCCGGCGCGGGGGCGTTCAACGCCACTGCCCTGGCCGTGCTGCTGGCGGTGGCCTTCTTCGGCGGGCGTACCCTCCTGCACCGGCTCATCGGCACCGTGCGCACCACTGACATCCACACCTGCGGCGTGGCCATGAAGGCCGACGAGGCCCGCCTTGCCCCGCAGGACATCTACGGCGCACCCCTGGCCCTGCTGCGGCAGCTGGCACAGGCGGCCATGCCCGCCCAGAAGCGGAGGTAGACCATGTCCCACGCCACCGAACTCTTCACCCAATTGCTCACCCAAACCGGCCTTGGCCTGCTCGGCCTGCTGGTATTCCCGGGCGGGTTGTTCGCCCTGATGGTCGGCCTGTTCCTGAAAGGGCTTGACCGGCGCATCGAGGCGCGCCTGCAGCGCCGCGTTGGCCCGCCCCTGATCCAGCCATACCTGGATATCGCCAAGCTGTTCACCAAGGAAACGGTCATGCCCGCCTCCGCCAACCGGGCCGCCTTCCTGCTGGCCCCGCTGCTGGGCCTGACCGGCATGGCGGTGTGCGCCGCGCTGCTGCCCGTGCCGGGCGTCAGCGGCGGCCTGCCCGCCATGGGCGACCTGCTGGTGATCTTCTACCTGCTGCCGCTGCCCGCCATCGCGCTGATGGTTGGCGGTTCCGCCTCCAGCTCGCCGTTCGGGGCCATGGGCTTCTCGCGCGAGATGACGCTGATGTTCGCCTACGAAATGCCACTGCTGGGCGTGATGCTGGCCGTGGCCATGAAGGTGGGCATGGCCACCGGCGGCGGGGCCGAGTTCTCGCTCGCCAACATCGTGAACTATCAACTGACCAACGGGCAGTTGGCCTTCGACCCGGTGATGATTCCGGCCCTGCTGGCCTATCTGCTGTTCCTGCCCGGCACCATGGGCACCGTGCCCTTCGACGTGCCCGAGGCCGAAACGGAAATCATCGAAGGCCCCCTGCTGGAATATTCCGGCCCGGCGCTGGCCTTCTTCCACATCGCCTCGGCGCTCAAGACCGTGGTGGTGCTGGGCCTTGGCGTGGCGCTGTTCCTGCCGGGCACGCTCCCCGGCGGCATCGTCGCCAACATTCCGTGGTTCGTGCTGAAGTGCGCGGCGCTGATGGCCGTTTCGCTGACGCTGGTCAAGTCGGCCACCGGGCGCTTCCGCGTGGACCAGGCCTTCACCTTCTACCTCAAGTACCCTTCGGTGCTGGCCCTGGCGAGTCTGGTGCTGGCATGGCGCGGTATGTAGGCGGAGAGGAAACGATATGAACTTCCTGAAGAAGCTCTCCGTGCGGTCGCCGTGGCTGTACCGGATCAATGCGGGCTCGTGCAACGGCTGCGACGTGGAACTGGCAACCACCGCCTGCATCCCCCGCTACGACGTGGAACGCCTGGGCTGCAAGTACTGCGGCAGCCCCCGCCACGCGGACATCGTGCTGATCACCGGGCCGCTGACAGCCCGCGTGAAGGACAAGGTGCTGCGCGTGTGGGACGAGATTCCCGAACCCAAGGTCACCGTGGCCGTGGGCATCTGTCCGGTGAGCGGCGGCGTGTTCCGCGACGGGTACTCCATCGAGGGTCCCATCGACCGCTACATCCCCGTGGACGTCAACGTGCCCGGCTGCCCGCCGCGCCCGCAGGCCATCATCGAAGGCGTGATCAAGGCCCGCGACGTGTGGATGGCCCGCCTCGGATTGCAGGAGTAAGCCATGCTGGGATTCCTGAAGATACTCGCCCGCAACGTGGCCCAGGGGCCGTCCACCGACCCCTTCCCCTTTGCCGAGACGCATACCCCCCGCCGCTTTCGCGGCAAGGTGACCATGGACCCCGCCAAGTGCGTGGGCTGTGCCATCTGCCGCCACGTGTGTGCGGGCGGGGCCATCCGCATCGAGCCGCGCGAGGACCGCAGCGGCTACGACTTCACGGTGTGGCACAACACCTGCGCCCTGTGCGGACTGTGCCGCCACTACTGCCCCACCGGGGCCATCACCATGACCAACGACTGGCACAACGCGCACCTGCAGGAACGCAAGTACGACTGGGCGGAGCACCACTTCGTCCCGTACCTGCGCTGTACCGGGTGCGAAACACACATCCGCATGCTGCCGCCGGACCTGGCCACCCGCGTGTACGCCAACCACGCCCATGACCTGGACTTCCCGGCGCTGCTGCGCATGTGCCCCAAGTGCCGCCAGGTGGCCGCCGCCACCCGCGCCGCCTCGCTGTCCGCGCAGACGGACGCCGATGACGCCGCCC
>NZ_VSMK01000180.1 GCF_011682075.1 Nitratidesulfovibrio liaohensis | reverse complement strand
GAGCGCAAGCTGGGCGAGCGGCTGCGCGCGGCGCTGGCGGAAGAGGCCGAGACTGGCGGAACTGGTGGCGAGGCCGGGGCAACCGGGCCGGTGCCCTGCATCGACCTGATAGGCGCCACCAGCCTGCCGCAGCTGGCCGCCACCCTGCGCCACATGCGCATGCTGGTCACCAACGACACCGGCACCATGCATCTGGCCGCCGGGCTGGACGTGCCGGTGCTGGCCATATTTCTGGCCACGGCCCAGCCGTGGGACACCGGCCCCTACCGTCAGGACAGCTGCTGCCTGGAACCCGCGCTTGACTGCCATCCCTGCCCGTTCGGCACGCCCTGCCCGCACGACGAGCGCTGTCGCCGCGTCATTTCCGCCGACACCGTATTCGGACTGGCCCGTGCCTACCTGACCACCGGCCAGTGGCCGCAGTCCGATGCCACAGCGGGCGCAACTCCGGATGCCCACCGCGAGGCGCGGGTATGGCGCACTCTGCGCGAGGCGAATGCGGAACCCGTAACCGCAGACGCCCCGGCCATGGTCATGCCCGGGCGCGGGTTCATGGACCTTGTCTCGCTGTCCGGCCACGAATCGGAAGACCGCACCCGCTGGATACGCCTGCAACGCCATTTCCATCGTCAGTTTCTTGACCTGCCCCGGACGCAGGCCGCCGAGCCGTCCGTTGCCCGGCCCGCCCAACCCATTCAGCCCCCGCATGGCCCCTGCGCGCTTTCCGAGGCCCTGCGCACCCGCGCAGCGGACGAATTGCGCCAGGCCGACGCCCTGCTGCACCTCATGGGCGAACAGGGCGCCCTGCTCAGGGTACGCCCCTCGGACATGGCCAAGTCGCGTTTCCTGGGCACCGTAAGCCGCGTGCAAGCCTTGTGGGACAACAGTGCGCTGTTCAACGTGCTGGGGCACCTGTGGCTGTGCGAATCACAGGGGGCGGGCGGCTCGCTGGATTCCGTGCTGGTTCTGGCTGCGGCCTATCGCGCGCTGGTGCGGGTCTGGCTGGACCATCTTTCCCCGTCGGCCTGAGTTTCCCTTTCCATTCGCCGCGTGGAGCGGCAAGGAACCGCACTCTTCCGGGCGCGCGGCCTGCCTGCATTCCTGCATCATGGTCCGTTTCTTGCTTCACAGCAGGCGGACGTGACAAATTTTCCCGGTGCCGGGATGCAGGAGGGAGACCCCATGATCGTTATTGATGGCCGCCAGGCCGATATCAAGCTGGAAAACTTCGCGAATCTCGAAGAAATCCTCGTCAAGGTGATGGAGGGCAGCTACCTCGAGAACCGCGTGGTGACCGACGTGCTCGTCAACGACGAGGCGTTTTCGGAAATCTACCCCCATCAGGCAGAGGACATCGAGCAGCGCGACATCCGCTCCGTCGAGATCCGCAGCATGCCCGTGGGCGAAATGGCCGTGAACATCACCCGCGAACTGTACAAGGTGGTGCAGGTGATGACCGACGGCGCCCGCCAGGTGGCCGGGCTGTTCCGCCAGGCCGACGACGCCGAGGCACTGGACATGTTCCAGGACCTGCTGGAAGTGACCCGCGACTTCATGGGCATGATCGGCGTGCTGCGCAACGAATTCTCGCTGCGCACCACCAAGGATTTCAGCGACAACGTGGAACGTTTTTCCGACCTGCTGGGTGAAATGACCGAAGTGCTCGAAAACGAGGACTGGATCCTGCTGGCCGACCTGCTGGAATACGAATTCCTGCCCGCCTGCGAAAACTGGAAGAAGGTCATTCAGGCCCTGCGCGAGGACATCCGGCAGGCCAGCAAGGGGTAGCAGCCATGCCCGACAGCCTTTCCCTGCTCGACATGGCCCTGCAACTGGGCGAGCGCGAACTGGGGGCCCTTGCCGCCGGCGACGTGGAGGCCGCGGAATCCGCCTCGCGCGAGCGGGCGGAACTGGTGGAAATGGCCTGGAGCCGCCGCGACCCGGCAGCATTGAACGATCTGCGCGACAAGCTGCTGCGTTTGCAGTGCCTGCAAGGCCGCCTGACCGAAGAGGCCCGCAGGCTGCATGACAACATCCGCAACCAGTTGCAGCAGACCCGCCGCGAATCGCAGCGCCTTACCGGATACAGGCAGGCCACGCGCTCCACGCCGTTGACCCTCAGTCTGGGGCGCGGGCAAGTGTAGCGGCTGTCGACAACGGCACCGGATACGAATGAATCGGGGGCCGGATGCATGATGCATCCGGCCCCCGTTTGTCGTCCTGTTGGCGCCGCTCCTGCTGCCGGGGCCGCTCGCTCCCCCTCTGCTTTCCGCTGCTCGCGGATATCACGGCATTGGCGCGCCCTACCTTCCTTATTTTCGGCCGCTCGCGGCCCTTGCGGGCAGTGCCGCTCGCTACTACCCCCTACTTCCGGCTGCTCGCGGATCCTGCGGTCCCTGCGGACAGGGCCGCTCGCATCCAGTCCGCGAACCCGTCCGCGGGCAGGGGCTTGCTGTAGTAGTAGCCCTGCACCTCGCGACAGCCATGCGCGCGCAGGAAGTCGAGCTGGTCGTCGGTTTCCACCCCTTCGGCCACCACGTTCAGCGACAGGTTGCGCCCCATGGTGACGATGGTGGAGACGATGGTGGCGTCGCCCTCGTCGCCGGGCACGTCACGCACGAACGATCGGTCGATCTTGATGGTGTCGATGGGGAAATTCTTCAGGTAGTACAGCGAGGAATGGCCGGTGCCGAAGTCGTCGATGGCGATGGAAATGCCCTGTGCCGCCAGCCGCTCCAGAATGGCCACCGAGGTGGGCAGGTCGCGCATCATGGTGGTTTCGGTGATTTCCAGTTCCAACTGCGAGGGCGGCAGGCCCGATTCGGCCAGGGCCGCCTGCACCCGGTCCAGCAGGTCCGGCTGGAACTGCCGTGCCGAGATGTTCACGGCTATGCGTAGCGGACCAAGCTCGTCGGTCCAACGGCGGGTCTGGATGCACGCGTCGCGCAGCACCCGTTCGCCCAGTGCCACCACAAGACCGGTATCTTCGGCCACGGGAATGAACTCCAGCGGCGGCACCAGGGTGCCATCGGGCCGGGCCCAGCGCACCAGGGCCTCCATGCCGGTGACCTGCCCGGTGATGATGTCCACGCGCGGCTGGTAGAACACCACGAATTCGTCGTTCTCCAGCCCCTTGCGGATGCTCTTTTCGATGGCCAGGCGCCGGGTCACGTCGTCGTTCATGGCCTGGGTGAAACGGCGAAAACGCGCGCCGCCCTGTTCCTTGGCACGGTACATGGCGATTTCCGCGTTCTTCAGCAGGGTGGCCGGGTCGCGCCCGTCGTCGGGCGAAACACTGATGCCGATGGACGGCATCACGTACAGTTCGTGGTCGGCGGCGTTGAAGGGACGGGTGAACGCTTCCTGAATGCGGGTCGATTCCGCCTCGGCCACCTCGTCCTCGCCTTCGCCCATGCCGGTCTGGGACAGCGGCAGCAGCATCACGAACTCGTCACCGCCAAGGCGCGCCACCATGTCACGCCGGGGGGCCATGCCCACCAGGCGGCCCGCCACTGCGCGCAGCAGTTCGTCGCCCACGGCATGGCCCAGGCTGTCGTTGACGGTCTTGAAATTGTCCATGTCCAGGTACAGCACCGCCAGCCGCGCGTCCGGCCCACCCCTGAGGGCGTGGTCCTCCATGCGCTGGCGCAGCCCCATGCGGTTGGGCAGGCCGGTCAATTCGTCGTGAGTGGCCTGGTGGACGATCTGCGCTTCCTTGCGCTTCAGTTCGCTGACATCAAGGAAGGTGCCCACCTCGCCCGCCCGCTGGCCGGTGCGGTCACGGAAGTAGCTTTTGTACAGCACCAGCACCCTGTCCTCGCCAGCGGCGTCGCGCATGTCGATCATGCACGAGTAGCCCGCGCCGTCATCGTCCGCGGCACCCAGCCGACCCCCGGATTCCCCGACGCGGCAGGCCAGCTCCTGCGGCAGTATCTCGTGCACCGAACGCCCCACGACATATTCCTGGGCACGGCCGATCAGACGGCTGAAGGCGCGGTCGCAGCCGATGTAGGTGCCTTCCAGCGTCTTGTAGAACACCGGGTTGGGCATGCCCTCCACCAGGGCCTCCAGGAACTGGTTCTTCTCCTGCAACAGGGCCTGGTATTCCACCAGGCGTTCGTTGGTTTCTCGCAGTTCGCGGGTGCGCTCCTGCACCTCCTGCTCGAGGTGCTCGCGGTAGCGCTTGCGCTCCTCCAGCAGGCGGGCGCGTTCCAACGCCTTGTTCACGGCGTGCTCCAGCACGCGCATGTCGGTGACCGGCTTGGTCACGTAGTCCCACGCGCCGTGGCGCAACGCCTCCACCGCCTCTTCCAGCACCCCCACGCCCGACACCACGATGACGGGCACCTCGGGGGCGTCCTCGCGCAGGCGTTCCAGCACCTCCATGCCCCCCATGACGGGCATGCGCAGGTCCACCAGTACGAGGTCGGGCGACTTTTCGGCGAACACCTCAAGTCCTCGACGGCCGTTTTCCGCCTCGATCACGTCAAAGCCGCTGTCCTCAAGATAGGCGACCAGATTCGAGCGAACGTTGACATCGTCGTCGATGGTCAGAATACGGGCAGGCCTGTGGTACATGGGACGGCTGTTTCCTCTGGCTTGTACTGATGGGGTTGCGATATGTTGCATTACAGATTGCCAAGCAGCGGGGAAATTATCCACAAAAAAATGCCCGCAGCACGGCGGTGGAGTGACGTCCCGGTGGCGATGCCGCCTTGTGGCACAGGGCGATGGTGCGCGAGTCGAGGTTTGTGACCGCTTGAGGATGGCCTGGGGCCGGGGATGCGGCAAGCGGGCGGCATTGTCGCGCCTGTCCGTGCCGACACGGCGCAGGCACGGGGCGCGCATGCGGTCATGCCTCATGCGCTCATGACAGATGGCGCGGGCGGCTGGGCCGAACTGATGCGGATTGGGCCGGATTGGGCCGGATTGGAGCGGAACTTGGGTGAAACTTGAGCAGAACCTCGGCAGGACCTGAGTGGCGCCGGGGCCGGATCGAAAGCCGTGGCGGGCCATCTCGGGCCGCCATGCAAAAAGGCTGCGCCGAAAGAAGCCCGAGCCATGGCGGCGGGCAAGCGGCGACGTTCCGTGGCGGGGGGAGCGAGCGGGCGGCGGCGGACGGCCGGGACGGTCAGTCGCGGGCGTTGTCGGCCACGATGTCGATATCGGCGTGGCGCTGCATCAGGT
>NZ_VSMK01000179.1 GCF_011682075.1 Nitratidesulfovibrio liaohensis | reverse complement strand
GAGCGCCGCATGGCGGGCGACCTGCCCGCCGACTGGCAGGCGGGCGTGGCCGCAGCGCTTGCCGCCACCGATGGTGCCGGGGAAACTTTGGCCACCCGCATCGCCTCGCGCAACGCCCTGAACGCCGTGGCCCCGCTGCTGCCGGAAATGATGGGCGGCTCGGCGGACCTTACCGGTTCCGTGGGCACCTGGCACAAGACGTCCAAGCTGGTCACCCCCGGTGACTGGTCCGGCAACTACATCTCCTACGGCGTGCGCGAATTCGCCATGGGCGCCATCATGAACGGCATGGCCCTGCACGGCGGGTTCCTGCCCTACGCGGGCACCTTCCTGATCTTCTCGGACTACGCCAAGAACGCCATCCGCCTGTCTGCCCTCATGGGCGCACGGGTGGTCTGGGTGCTCACGCACGATTCCATCGGCGTGGGCGAAGACGGCCCCACCCACCAGCCGGTGGAACAACTGGCCGGTCTGCGCCTGACCCCCAACGTGCAGGTGTGGCGCCCCTGCGACACCGTGGAAACCCTGTCCGCGTGGAAGGCCGCCGCCGAATGCGCCACCGGCCCCACCTGCATCTCGCTGACCCGGCAGGACGTGCCCTTTGTGGAACGCACCGCCGAGCAGCGCGCCAACATCATGCGCGGCGGCTACGTGCTGCGTGACTGCGCGGGCACGCCGGAAGCCATCGTCATGGCCACCGGTTCGGAAGTGCAGCTGGCCCTTGCCGCCGCCGAGGCGCTGACCGCCAAGGGCCGCAAGGTGCGCGTGGTGTCCATGCCGTCGTCCACCCAGTTCGACCGTCAGGACGCCGCGTACCGTGAATCGGTGCTGCCGTCCGCCGTGCGTGCGCGCGTGGCCGTGGAAGCTGCCGCCGTGGATGGCTGGTGGAAGTATCTGGGCCT
The DNA here is from genome assembly GCF_011682075.1 of Nitratidesulfovibrio liaohensis. GTDB lineage: Bacteria > Desulfobacterota > Desulfovibrionia > Desulfovibrionales > Desulfovibrionaceae > Cupidesulfovibrio > Cupidesulfovibrio liaohensis. The sequence goes on along the minus strand of NZ_VSMK01000179.1, from coordinate 4,319 downwards.
GGACGGCAAGGCCGTGGGCATGACCGGCTTTGGCGAATCCGCACCCGGCAAGGTGCTGTTCGAGTACTTCGGCATTACCACCGAGAAGGTCGTCGAAGCGGTGGAATCTCTGATCTAAGGACTCCACAAGGGGCTTTTTGCCTCTGCCTGACCGACCCGAAGGGCGCGAAGCGTGCCCGTTGGGCGAGCGTGCGAGTCCTACGGGCATCGAGCGCAGAGCGGTCAGAACGCCTTTTTATTCCGGTCACGTACGAGAAGAGTACGCTCCCTCCATAAAAAGGCGTTCTTCCTTGGCACAGACAAAAATCCCTCTTGTGGCAGTATTGCGAAGTGGGACGATGGCGTACCGTGGACGCGCAGGACAAGCGCAGTACGGCCCCGCCCCCCAGTCTGGACACCGGGCGCGAACGTGGTAGGATGACAAAACCACGTTCGCGCCTTTTCTTTTGCCAACCAAATCAAGCCAATCGAGCAGCAGAGGTATATCCATGGCCGTACTGAAGATGACCGACCTTGATCTGAAGGGTAAGCGCGTCCTTTTGCGCGAAGACCTCAACGTACCCCTGAAGGACGGCAAGGTGACCAGCGACAAGCGCATCCGCGCCGCGCTGCCGTCCATCGAAATGGCCCTCAAGGCGGGTGCCCGCGTGCTGCTGGTGTCGCACCTGGGCCGCCCCGCGGAAGGGGAATTCGACCCCGCCTTCTCGCTGGCCCCGGTGGCCGAACATCTTTCCAAGGCCCTGGGCTTTCAGGTGCCCCTGGTGCGCGACTACATCGACGGTATCGAGGTGGCGGAAGGCCAGTGCGTGCTGTGCGAGAACGTGCGCTTCCTGAAAGGTGAAAAGAAGGACGACGAAGCCCTGGGGCGCAAGCTGGCCGCCCTGTGCGACATCTTCGTCATGGATGCCTTCGGTGCGGCGCATCGCGCTCAGGCCTCCACCCATGCCTCCGTGCGCTTCGCCAAGGTGGCCTGCGCCGGCCCCCTGCTGGCGGCGGAACTGGACGCCCTGTCCCGTGCCCTGGACGCCCCGGCCAAGCCCATGGTGGGCATCATCGGCGGCTCCAAGGTGTCCACCAAGCTGACCCTGCTGGATACGCTGTCCAAGAAGGTGGATCGGCTCATCGTGGGCGGCGGCATTGCCAACAATTTCATCAAGGCCGCCGGGTATGAGGTGGGCCGTTCGCTGTACGAGCCGGATCTGGTGAATGAAGCCGCCCGCCTGATGGCCGCCGCCAGGGCTGCCGGGGGCGAGATTCCCGTGCCGGTGGACGTGGTGGTGGGGCCGGAATTCGCGGATTCCGCACCGGCCACGGTGCGCAAGGTGTCGGACGTGAAGCCGGACGAGATGATCCTGGATATCGGCCCCGAAACGGCAAAGCTGTACCGCGACATCCTGATGCAGGCGGGCACCATCGTCTGGAACGGCCCTGTGGGTGCCTTCGAGGTGGAGCAGTTCGGCCAGGGCACCAAGGCCCTGTGCATGGCCGTGGCCGACAGCCCGGCCTTCTCGCTGGCGGGCGGCGGCGACACCGTGGCCGCCATCGAAAAGTACGGCGTTGTGGACCGCATCTCCTACATGTCCACTGGTGGCGGGGCCTTTCTGGAGTTTCTGGAAGGCAAGACCCTGCCTGCCGTGGCCGTGTTGCAGGAACGCTCCGCCAAAGGTTAGCAGGCGGTAGGGAACAGCGCTGGTGCATGCGGGCAATCCCGTGAGTGCACCGGCTTGCGGCATGTGTTTCACGCGGCGCGCTTCCGTTATCATGGTGGCTTGGTCCATCGATAATGGGGGCGCGCCGTTGACGTTTCACGCCGCACCAATGCATGGGGATGCGGCATGGACGTTCAACCTACGCTCCGTACCTTTCGGATGCGAAGATGCACGGATCAGGGACGGGTTGGGGGCGGGGGAGAAAGCCCCCTGGCCGTTGCATTGCATCGGCGTCACGGGCATGGCCGATACGTTGTCGCAACGTGTTTCGCAACGTGCGTGCGGTGCGCATGTCGTCAGGGTCAGGACCGGGGGGAAGCGGCCATTGACGCAGGATTTCTTCGCAGCGTGCAGCAAGGGTGCGTGATGCTGCGTTCATTTTGCGTTCCTGTTTTCGGTTTTCCGCTACGCTGTTGTTGACTTGCTGTAGTTGCGGATGTAAGAGCGGCGAAGTGCCGTGACTGGTGTCGATGTTTCGGCGTCGTCGTTTCGGCCCCGTCGTTCAATTCCCGCGGAGGTCCACATGGATGACTTTTTGAAGGAAGCTTTGGAAATCGTGAAGGCGCAGGCCAGTGTCCGGACCATGACGGAGGACGAGATCACCTCCATGGTGCAGAAGCTTGCCAATGGCATTCGTGCCATCAGCCTTGGCGAGGCCGAGCCGGAAGAAGCGTGCGAAGCCTGCGGCGACCCGCGCAAGGCCGTGAAGGAAAAGTCCATCACCTGCCTCGAGTGCGGCAAATCGTTCAAGATTCTCACCCGCAAGCACCTTGCCTCGCACGGCCTTGACGCCGCCGCCTACCGCGAGAAGTGGGGCCTCAAGAAGAACACCCCGCTGGTGTGCAAGGCGTTGCAGCGTGAACGCCGCAAGAAGATGAAGGATATGAAGCTTTGGGAAAAGCGGCGCAAGCACGCTGCTTCCTAGGCGGGGGGCGCCGGCCGCGTGCCGGACAGCCTCGGGAGGGCCGCTTGTTGCGGCGGCACCGCCGAGAATTCGCGACGGAAAAAGGCCGCTCTGCGTGTGCAGGGCGGCCTTTGCCGTTGTTCGCAATGCGGCGCCCGGGGTGCCCCGCCTGACGTGTCCCGCCTGACGTGTCCCGCATGCGGGCCGTTGGCCCGCAGTGTGTCCGATTGGTTTTCCTGCTGCATGCTGCGCGTGCACGCAGGTAACGAAGAACCGCCCTCGCGGGCGGTTCGGAGTCTCTGCAGGAGTGATGTGGGGCGGTCAGTTGTCCAGCGCGCCTTCACCCACGATGAGCGAGCGGCCGACGTCTCCCAGTTCTCCGCTGGAACCGTTGGGGCCGTCGGGGGTTGGGGCGTGTTCCGTGGCCACCATGCGGTAGCCGAAGCTGACGTACAGCGGCGCCTTGTCGTCGGGGTCCAGGTAGAAGCGCGTCTCGAAGGGCAGGGAGCCTTCGTCGCCCACGGCGCGGGGCAGGTAGTCGTATTCCGCAGCGTCCAGCACCCGGCCTGAAGCATCGCTGAGATAGACCATCACCGTGAGCTGCTCGTACCATGTGGCCCAGGCGGGCAGGGCGCCGGGCACAAGGCTGGCCTGGCCGCGCACGCCCACCGATTCTCGCAACGGCACCACGCGATAGGTGAAGCGCAGATACTGCATGGAGACGGTCTGCGGGGTGTCTGGCTGCAACTGGGCGCGGGCAAGGTGCCCCACGGTCTTTTTGCCGCAGCCCGCAAGCAGGGCTGTGCACATCAGCAGCACGGCCAGTGCGGTCAGTATCCGGAATCCGGCAGGCTGGGCGGGATGGCCGGAATCGCAACGGGAGGGGAAGAGCGAACGGGAAAGCACGGGCATGGCATCTCCGGCGGGTTGCGAAACGTGCGGTTGCGCCGCTAGGGGCAAGTGCTGCGGCAAGCGGGCTGGACCCAGACGCGCGGAGGTGGGGTATCTGCGTGAAATGGCGCGTTCAACGGGCCTTACGGCTTGGGCGGACCATAGACCAGCATTTCCGCCAGCGTCAAGGAAACGCGCGGGGCAACGCGTGGGGCGCCTCCCTTGCCTGCGCCTTTGGCACAGTGTTCCATTTCCAGTTCCGCCAGGCGACGATAGAAGGGGGTGCGGTCCAGGGTGGGCACCGCCTCGTCGGGCTGCCCGTCGGTCAGGCCGCAGAAGCGGTGGCAGCCGCGAAATACCTGGCGCTGCCCGTCGGGCCGCAACAGTATGTTGCGGGTGCCGTGCATGCGGCAGATCATCAGCCGATGGGCGTACAGGCCGCACAGGCCGTCATCGTTGACGGGGCACATCACGCGCGGCACCACCCCCGCAGCCCGTGCGGCTTCGCACTGGGCCACCACGTCATGTGCGCGGCGCAGGTATTCGGCGCGGCGTGCCTCCGGCAGAGCCAGCATGCCCTTCCACAGGTAGGCCCACTCCACATGGGTGTGGTGCTGGAAATGGGTGCGGCAGCAGTTGTCCTCGCAGCCCGCGCAGGTCAGCCCGGCGGCGTGGGCGGTTTGCGCGTAGGCGCGTTCCATGTCGGCATACAGCTCCGCCAGGCGGGCGAAGACGCCGGGGCCCTTGCGGCCACCCTTTGCTGCCGGTTGGCCCGGCTGGGGCTGGGCCGCAGTGTTTGGTGCGCCCGGTACGGC
>NZ_VSMK01000178.1 GCF_011682075.1 Nitratidesulfovibrio liaohensis | reverse complement strand
GGGCCACGTCGTCCGGGCCTTGCAGCATGTTGCCGAACAGGGTGGCCGCCGCGTCGGCCAGGCTGGCGTCGCGCGCCCGCACCGCCGCGATGTCGCCCACGCCAAGGCTCAGCGAATGGCCGATGGTGGCCGACGACGAGCACAGCGAGACCGGGCAGTCCGCAGCCTTCACCACCACGCCGATCATCTCGCCGCTGGCCGGGTCGGGCAGCAGGCCCACAACCCGGTCGCGTTGCGAGCAGATGTAGATGTCCCCGCCGTTTTCCACGATGATGTCCGGCGACACCGGGGCAAAGCGTTCCGCCACCATCTGGGCCACGGTGCCCGCCACGGCGGCAAAGGGGCCGACCCCGGCGATGTCGGCCCCGTGCGCCATGCGCCGGGCCACTTCCGGCGCGCTGGCGGGCGTGGGCACGGGCACGAGGCTGGTGCGAAAGTCGGGCGCCAGCAACATCCACGCCTTGATCTGGCCGCGCAGTTCGGTGACGTAGGCGGCGATCTGGTCCGGCAGATCGGGAAGTACGGGCTGGCCGGTCAGGCCCGCGCTGGTGGTCACCCACAGGTCTGTTTCTTCCACCACCACCTGAAAGACTACCTCGTCCGGGTGGCGGGCGGTGCGCTTGCGATAGCCGCGCACGTGGTCGGTGTGCACGGTGAGGGCATTCGGGGTGGCGGGTGCCGGGCGCTTGCCGGTGGTGTTGCGTCTGGTGCTCATGGGGCGGTTTCACCACAGGGGCGGGCGGGCGTCAATGCAAGGGGCGCAAGGTGCGCAAGGGGCGCGGGCAGTGCTTCCCCTCCCCTGTGTGCAGGCGCATGGTCTGCGCCGCCGTGCCCGTGGCCCGGCAGGAGGCTGCCCATGTATCGTCCGCGTGGATGCGTGTCGTTCCCCCTGCGCCTGTTCCGCACGTACCAGTTTCATCAGCGTTTGTTGCGTCTGTGTCTGGGATATGCGCTCCTGTGCGCGTTGCTGGCCGTTCCCGCCATGTCCTTCGCTCGCACTGCGGACCGCATCGCTGCCAGTGCCGTCGCAACCGCTGCCACGCCAACCGGCACGGTTTCCGGCTGCGCAACCGTGATCCGGGTGGGCGCCTGGAATATCGAATGGCTGGGCACGCCCGTCCGGCGCACCGTGGGCGGTCTGCAGACATCGGATGACATCGCCGCCGCCATCGGGGCCAGCGGGGTGCAACTGCTGGCGCTGGAAGAAGCGGCGGTGACCGACGGCGGCAAGGCCATGCGCAACGTGGTGCTGGACGGGGCCTTCGCCCGGCTCAACGCGGGGGGCGCGCAGTGGTCATACCTGTTGTTTCCGGCGCGGGTGCCGCCACACTCCAAACCCACGGTGCACAATTCCACGCAGTGCGTGGGAGTGGCCTGGGACGGGCGCGCGCTGCGGCTGAAGCGTCCCCCGCGGGCCATCACGGCCACGGTGAATCTGGCGGCGGAAAAGGAACTGGACCAGCGCATGCGCCAGGCGGCGGGACCGGATCAGGGGATAAAGCTGCTGGCCCGCTGGCCGCACCTGACCGTGTTCGACGCCGGACCGGGCACCCGCGAGTTCGGCGTGGTGGTGCTGCACCTGAAGGCCAGCAAGGGCGTCACGGCGCTGGCCATGCAGGCCCGCACCATGGAAGGGGATCTGCTGCTGCCCGGCCTGCGGAAACTGGCGGACGGTGACGGCCTGCGCGACGTGATGGTGCTGGGCGACCTGAACACCCAGAACCACGAGGAGCCGGTATTGCAGGCGCTGGCGGGCGATGGCTTCATGGACTGCAACCCCGGCGACCAGCCGACCTTCTTCGGCCTGCACGGCAAGATGCGCAAGCCGTACGACCGCATCCTGCTGCACGACGACGGGGACGGCTTTGCCGCCGCATGTGCCGAGGCGGCGAGTGCGGCGTGTCAGGCGGGACCGGTGGGCGCAGGCAGGGCAGGCCCCAGTCCCGGACTGCCGGGTTTTTCCGTGCTGCAACCCGCAGACATCGAGGCCGGGCTGACCCATGCCGAGTACGTGCGGCGCTTTTCGGACCATGCCCTTGTGCGGGCGTCCATCTGCGTGGGCAGGGCGGCGGGGAGGTAGGTGGCAGTCCGGCGCGCGTCGCGCCCGTGTCAAGTCTGCCTCCGTGGCAAGGCTTTTCCGCTCCATGGCTTTCACCACACCATACCCTCCGCACCGCGCACCTTCTACGTCCCGTCCTGCCAGACCTTCCTCCCGGTCCGTCCTGCCGGATCGTCCCTCCCGCGTCTTCTCCGGCCCGCCATCCATCCCCCCAGCCCGCGCCGGGCCGCATTCTTTACAAGCGGCGGGCTTTGAGGCTAGGAAACCCTTTTCCGCATCACGTCTCGCAGTGTCGCAACACAAGGATGGAGCCATGCCCAGACATTTCACGCGAATCAGGGATCTCGGCTACGAGGGCGCCTGGAAGCTGCTGCAACGCGCCAAGGAAATGAAGGACACCGCCCACCGGGGCAAGATCATGGAAGGCAAGACCGCCATCCTCATCTTCGAAAAGGCGTCCACCCGCACGCGCGTGTCGTTCGAGATGGCGGTGCGCCACCTTGGCGGCTCCACCATCTTCATGACCCCGGCGGAAAGCCAGCTGGGCCGCTCCGAACCCCTGCGCGACACCGCCCGCGTGCTTTCGCGCTATGCCGACTGCATGGTGGTGCGCACCTTCGGGCAGTCCAAGATCACCGAACTGGCCGAATACGGCTCCATCCCGGTCATCAACGCCCTGACGGACGAAGGGCACCCCTGCCAGGTCATGGGCGACGTGCTGACCATGTACGAGCGCACCCCCGATCTGTCCACGGTGCGCGTGGCCTGGGTGGGCGACGGCAACAACATGGCCAATTCGTGGATCGAGGCGGCCGTCTACTTTCCGTTCGAACTGTTCATGGCTTTCCCCGAAGGCTACGAGCCCGACCGCGATCTGCTGGGCTACGCCCTGAACGCCGGGGCCAAGATATTCCTGACCCACGATCCGCGCATGGCGGTAGAGGGCGCGCACTACGTGAACACCGACGTGTGGGCCTCCATGGGCCAGGAAGAAGAGCAGAAGAAGCGCGAGGCCGCCTTCAAGGGCTACTGCATCGACACCGAAATGATGGCCCTTGCCGCGCCCGACGCCAAGTTCATGCACTGCCTGCCCGCCCACCGGGGCGAGGAAGTGACCGACGAGGTCATGGAAAGCCCGGCCTCCATCATCTTCGATCAGGCAGAAAACCGCCTGCACATCCAGAAGGCCATTCTGGAGTGGGCGTTCTCGGAATAACACCGCGCCACGGCACGCGCCGCGCGACGCATACCGCACAACATATCGCATAACGGGGCTGAAACGACATGGCCAAGGCTATCAAGAAGGTCGTGCTCGCCTATTCCGGCGGGCTGGATACGTCGGTGATCCTCAAGTGGATCGCCGTCACCTACGGTTGCGAGGTGGTGACCCTTACCGCCGACCTGGGGCAGGAAGAGGACCTGGACGGCGTGGACGCCAAGGCCCTGCGCACCGGCGCCAGCCGCGCCTACGTGGAAGACCTGCGCGAGGAATTCGCGCGCGACTTCATCTTTCCCATGATGCGCTCCGGCGCGGTGTACGAGGGGCGCTACCTGTTGGGCACCTCCATCGCCCGTCCGCTCATCGCCAAGCGCCTGGTGGACATCGCCCGCGCCGAAGGCGCACAGGCCGTGGCCCACGGCGCCACCGGCAAGGGCAACGACCAGGTGCGCTTCGAGCTTGCCGTCAACGCGTTGGCCCCGGACCTGGACGTGATCGCCCCGTGGCGTATCTGGGACCTGCGCTCGCGCACCGACCTGACCGCCTTTGCCGAACAGCACGGCATTCCGCTGTCCACCTCGTCCAAGCAGTACAGCATGGACCGCAACATGCTGCATTGCAGCTTCGAGGGCGGCGAACTGGAAGACCCGTGGTGCGAACCCGGTCCCAACAGCCACGTCATGGCCGTGCCCGTTGAACAGGCCCCGGACACGCCGGAATACATCACCATAGAATTCAAGAAGGGCGATGCGGTTGCCATCAACGGCGAAGCCATGAGCCCGGCCACCATCATCCGCACCCTCAACACCATCGGGGGCAGGCACGGCATCGGCCGCCTGGACATGGTGGAAAACCGCTTCGTGGGCATCAAGTCGCGCGGGGTTTACGAAACCCCCGGCGGCACCGTGCTGCACATCGCCCACCGCGACCTGGAAGGCATCTGCATGGACCGTGAATCCATGCACCTGCGCGACCAGCTGATTCCGCGCTACTCCGAGGCCGTGTACAACGGTTTCTGGTTTGCGCCGGAACGCGAGGCCATGCAGGCGTTCATCGACAAGACGCAGGAAACCGTCAACGGCACCGTGCGCCTGAAGCTGTACAAGGGCAATGCCTTCCCGGTGGGCCGCACCTCGCCCAACACCCTGTACTGCCACGACCTTGCCACCTTCGAAGACTGCGCCACCTACGACCACGCCGATGCCGCTGGCTTCATCAAGTTGCAGGGCCTGCGCGTGCGCGGGTATGCGCAGCGGGTGAAGAAGGACTAGGCTTCCGGCCTGTGGGCTGCCCTCTGCGAGCAGTCAATACGTTCAGCATGTTCCGTGGGGCCTCCCGTATGGGGGGCCTTGCGCGTACCAAGACGCCGCAAAGGCGAGGACCAGCAATGGCCGAAAAGAAGATGTGGGGGGGGCGGTTCCGTCAGGCCACCGCCGCCCTGGTCGAGGAATACACCCAGTCCGTGTCGTTCGACCGCGCCCTGTACGCGCAGGACATCGCGGGTTCCAAGGCGCACGCGCGCATGCTGGCGAAACAGGGTGTGCTGACGGCGGACGAGGCCGCGCGCATCGTCGAAGGACTGGACATGGTGCTGGCCGAGATTGAAGGCGGCACCTTTGTCTGGCGGCGCGAGCTGGAAGATGTGCACATGAACATCGAAAGCCGCCTCACCGAACTGGTGGGCGACGTGGGCAAGAAGCTGCACACGGGCCGCAGCCGCAACGACCAGGTGGCGCTGGACTTCCGCCTGTTCGTGTCCGACCGCATCCGCGCCTGGCGCGGCCTTGCGCGTGATCTGGTGGGCGTGCTGGCGGAACGCGCGGGCGAACACGCGGATACGCTGCTTCCCGGCTGCACCCACATGCAGCCCGCCCAGCCGGTAAGCCTTGGCCACCACCTGCTGGCCTATGCGTGGATGCTGCGCCGCGACGCCGAGCGACTGGCCGACTGCGACCGCCGGACGCGCGTGTGC
>NZ_VSMK01000177.1 GCF_011682075.1 Nitratidesulfovibrio liaohensis | reverse complement strand
GACGCCAGCGGCGACCTGACGCTGGAACCGGCGGCGCTGGACGAACTGCGGGGTGCCGTGGCCATTGCCAGTGGCCCGTTGTGCGCGGAGGTGGGGGGCCTGTCCCTGCTGGCCGACCCTGTGGCCTCGCCGGGGCGGGTGATCATCGCCGGTGCCGGGCACGTGGGGCGGCAGGTGGGCCTGATGGCCTCGCTGTCCGGGTTCCGGGTGACCGTGCTGGACGACCGGCCCGATTTCGCCAAAGCCGATCGGTTGCCTGGCGCGGACGAGGTGCGTTGCGTCACGCCCGGTGGCGACTGGCTGGAAGGGCTGGGAGTGCACGAGGACTGCTATGTGGTCATCGTCACGCGTGGGCACCGCAACGACGGCGAAGTGCTGGCCAGCGCCCTGCGCACCCCGGCCCGTTACGTTGGCATGATCGGCAGCCGCCGCAAGCGTGACGCCGTGTACCGCAGGCTGGAAGAGGCGGGCACGCCGCGCGCGGCCATCGAGCGGGTGCATTCGCCCATCGGGCTGGACATCGGCGCGGAAACGCCTGAGGAAATAGCCGTGAGCATCGTGGCGGAACTGGTGCAGGTGCGGGCCGCCAGCCGGGTGCGCCACGCCATTCCGACCATGCAGGCCTGAAGCACTGCGGGGCTGGCACAGCCGCAAGGCGTGCCTGATCGTTGTCCGGCACGGAGCAGGGAATGTCATCTGAAGCAATAAGTGGTCCGGTGGTTTCGATAGCGACTGGCTTAGCAATCGAAAGTGTCGAACGGTCAAGAGGGGAGCGGCCATGCAGACTGTTGCATCCGGCGTGACGGCCCCAGCGTTCTCCCCGCTTTCCCCGTATCCTGTTGTCGGCGTGGTGCTGGCAGCGGGCGCTTCGTCGCGCATGGCTCCGGACTTCAAGCCGCTGCTGGACCTGTGCGGGGCCACGGTGCTGGCCCGCTGCGTGGAGATGTTCCGGCAGGCAGGCGTGGCGGATGTGCTGGTGGTCACCGGGCATCGTACAGACGAGGTGGCGGCGGAGGCCGCGCGACTGGGCGCGGCCACGGTGCACAACCCGGTCTGGCGCGAAGGGGGCATGTTTTCTTCGGTACGCGCGGGGCTGGAGGCTGTGGTCCGGCGCGGCGGAGAAGCTGGCGGAATTGGGGGATTTGTGGGGACTGGTGGCTTGCTGCTGCCGGTGGATGCCGCGCTGGTGCGCCCCTTGACCGTGCGCCTGCTGCTGGAGCGCGCCGCCGTGCATCAGGACAGGGTGTTGTTGCCGGTGTTCGGCGGGCAGTGGGGGCATCCGCCGCTGCTGCCTCCATCGGTATTTCCGATCGTTCTGGCCGACAGCGGCGAGGGTGGTCTGCGCGGCGCGCTGCACCGGCTGGGGCCGCAGGCGCTGGAAGAGGTTGGCGTGCCCGACAGGTTCATCCTGCGCGACATGGACACCCCGGAGGACTACCGCGCGGCCTGCGCCGACTGGTTCACCCGCGAAGTACCCACCCCGCAGGAGGCGCGCGCACTGCTGGGGGTGCGGGCCGTTCCGCCCGGTGGCATCGCGCATGCCGAAGGGGTGGCCGCCGTGGCCGTGCGTCTGGCCGATACCTTGAATGCTGCGCACGACATGGCGGGGCAGGGCGATATTTCGAGCGGGCAACCCGGTCCGCGTGCGTGGCTGGATCGTGACCTGGACAGCGGACTGACCGAGTCTGCCGCCCTGCTGCACGACATCGCCAAGGGCCAGCCCTGCCACGAAGCCGCCGGGGGCGCGCTGCTGCGCGATTTGGGTTTTTCCGGCGTGGCGGACATCGTCAGCGCGCACAGGGATGCCACCCTTGCCGACGACCAGCCCCTGAGCGAGCGGGAGGTGGTGTATTTCGCGGACAAACTGGTGCGTTGCCACACCGTGGTGGACGTGGAAAGCCGCTTTGGCGAGAAGCTCGCCCAATGGCGCCACGACCCGGAAGCGGCCAGCGCCATAGAAGGTCGGATGCGCCGGGCGCTGGCTCTGCGCGCGCGCATCGAGCGTGAGGCCGGGCGACCGCTGGCGGACATCCTGCATCCGCTGGCCGTGGGCCAGCCTGCGTGGGAACCGGACGCTGGCGGTGCCGGACTGTGCACAGAGGCCGGATTGTGCACTGGTTCTGGGCAGGCCGCTTTGTGTGCCGCCAACGCATCCCACAGAGCGTACTTGTCATTAGCGCCCAGTTCGGCGCCCAGTTCGGCGCCCAGTTCGGCGCCCAGTTCGGCGCACGATCCGGCGCACGGTCCGGTGCCCGGTCCGGTGCCCGGTTCGGCACATGATCCCGTGCGGGAACCGGGAGAAGACGAGAGCCTCCCATGACCGTCTCGTCCGCCATCTTTTCCAACATCCCGCCGGACATCCTGCTGTTCCGCCATGCGGCTACGGACCTGGGCGATGGTCCGCGCCGGTACATCGGACGCACCGAAGTGGCCTTGTCCCGAGATGGCCGCGCGCAGGCGGCGGCATGGCGGGCGCATCTGGCCGCACTGAACGTGGTGGGGGCTTATGCCTCGCCGCTGGAGCGGGCGCGGGACACGGCCCGGCTCATGCTGGGGCTGGATGATGCCCCAATCAGCCCAGACAAGCCGCACGGACCAGGCAAGCCGAACGGGCCATGCGCACGGGGCGCATCAGGCGTACCGGGCGGATTGGGTGAATCGGGCGGATTGGGCGTGGCGGGCTGCGCCGCCATTCCCCTCACCATTCTGGACGATCTGGCCGAGATGGATCTTGGGGAATGGGAAGGGTTGGTGCAAATGCAAGTTCGGGAGGACAGGCCCGCCGCCTATGACCGGCGTGGGCGTGAACCCTGGACTTTCCGTCCGCCGGGGGGGGAATGCTGCGCGGACGTGGCCGCGCGCGGCCTGCGGGCGCTGGCCGCCATGTGGCGGGACTGGGTCGAAACGAGGGGCAAGGCCGGGACGATGCCCAGCGCCACAGGGGCGGCATGTGTCGAAGGGGCAAGCCGGGCCGCAGGGCGGCACCTGGCCTTGGACGGCAGCGCCGGGCACGGGCACGGGCACGTTCCCTTCATCGTGGCCGTGAGCCACGCCGGGCTGATCCGTTCCGTGCTCTGCGCGTTGGGCCACGTGGGCCGCGAAGAGCTGCTTGCCCTGCCGTTGCGCCACCTGCATTGCGTGCGCCTGCGCCGCCATGAATCCGATGGCGGTGGTACTCTTGCGTCCACGTCAGCAGCGCCAGCGGCGTCAATAACGTCACCGACGGCAGCACCGCCAGCAGCATCGGGGACTTCAGCGGCATGGACGGTGGTTTCGCCGGACTGGCAGCCGTAGGCATTACGCGCCGCACGAACTGCCATGGCATGGCGCACGCCGCACCATCTCCGTCCGTTGGGACCCTGCGGGGTACTGCGGCATGCCGGGCACCACGGCAGGCATGCGTGCCGGGTTCGCCGTCCCTCTAGTCCATGTCCTCCACGGACAGGATCTCCCAACGCGAATTGTCCGCCGCCACGCGGAAGGTGGCCACGGCCCGGGCACCGCACGAACGGCAGATGAGCACCCGGCGGTGCTCGCCGTTCTTCTGGCCAGCCCACGAGGTGTCCGGCGGGCCGAAGTGGCAGCGTGTGCAGCGAAACATGGGAGCGACGTTTATCTTGTGCAGGGTGAGATTGTCTGCTTCAAAGCTGGGCATGTGCAAACCTGTGCTCTTCGTTGGTCGTGTCGTCCGGGCGGCGCATGGTCCTGTGCCCGTATCTGAAGGGTAGGGCGACGCCGCACATATCGGCGATTCGTAGGGATGCTGAACCGGAGTGTCATGTGTGCTATCCCCTTTCCATTTTCTGGTCAAGTATCAGAGAAATTTTCATCTGCAACTTTGTCGTGCAGTGGTGCCTTATTTTTTGCGGCACACCATGCAACAATGCGTAGTAAATCATGTGGAACAGTAACGAATGAATGTCACGCGCGGCAGGGAGGGGCGAAAACGGCAAGCGGTGAAACGCACGTCCACGCGACGCAGACTATGCGTTTGCGCGCGGGGCACGTTCTGGTATGGTGCCGATGCCTGCCGCAGCACGCCGGATGGCCGTTGCGCCGGGGTTGCCCCCTTGTTCATGAACCGTGATGCCTGCGAGTCCACATGCCATCTCCTTCTTCCGCTCCCTTGTCCTCTTCCACTTCACCGTCGGTGTCCGACAGTGCCGCACCGGGTGGAACCGCACAGTCAGACCTTGGCAGATTGGCCATCGACAAGTCCGGCTGGCAGTCGCCCCGGCGCACGCCCCGGCGGCGCTGGCTGTGGCTGCTTGCCGCCGTGGTGCTGGCTGGCGGTGCCCTTGGCGCGCGGTTGCTGTTTCCGGCAGAGCGCGAGGTGCGTCTTGCCGTGGTGGCCAGGGTCTATCCCTCTCAGTCCATGACCACGCTGGTCTCCAGCGGCTACGTCACCGCGCAGCGCAAGGCCTCGGTGGCGTCCAAGATTACCTCGCGGCTGGAATGGCTGGGGGTGGAGGAGGGCAGCCGGGTAACCGCCGGGCAGGTGCTGGCCCGGCTGGAAAGCGACGATGCCCGCGCCGCGCTGGATCGCGCCCGGGCCAACGAGCGCGTCGCGCGCTCCGACATAGACCGGGCCACCGCCGAACTGACGGACGCCCGGCGCAATCATGTCCGCATGCGCACGTTGCTGGCGGAAAACGTGATTTCCCGGTCGGATCTGGACACCGCAGAAACCCGCGCCCTCACGGCGGATGCCGCCGCCCGCGCCGCCCGCGACGGGCTGGCCGCCGCTGCCGCCGCCCGGCGCGAGGCCGAGACGCAACTGGAATACACCTTCATTCGCGCGCCGTTCGATGCGGTGGTGCTGACCAAGAACGCGGACGTAGGCGACATCATCACTCCGCTGGGTGCGGCGGCCAACGCCAAGGCCAGCGTTGTGACCATCGCCGACATGGGGTCGCTGCTGGTGGAAACGGACGTCAGCGAATCCAGCGTGGGCCGGGTGAAGCCTGGCGCCCCTTGCGAAATCGCGCTGGATGCCCTGCCGGACGAACGCTTCGTGGGCCGGGTGCACATCATCGTGCCCACGGCAGACCGCAGCAAGGCTTCGGTCATGGTCAAGGTGGCCTTTGACGCGCTGGACCCGCGCGTGCTGCCGGAAATGAGCGCCCGTGTGGCCTTTCTGGACCGCCAGCCCTCCGATGACGAACGCCGTCCCCGTCCGGCCGTGCCCGCCACCGCCGTGCGCGGTGAAGGCGACGCCCGCGCGGTGTTCGTGGTGCGCGATGGCCGCGCG
>NZ_VSMK01000176.1 GCF_011682075.1 Nitratidesulfovibrio liaohensis | reverse complement strand
CACCCCCAGGTCGGCGGCGCGGTCGGCCAGCAGGCGCAGGGCCTCGCCCAGCAGGTCGGCCATGCGCACCGGGCCGGGACGCGGGTCCAGCCCCTTGCCGAAGAACAGCAGCTTGCGGGTTATCTCGCGCACGCGGCGGCTCTGGGCCTTGATCTTGACCACGGAACGGCGCATTTCCGCCGCGTGCGGGCTGGATGCAAGGTCCGGCTCGTCCAGCAGGTCCTCTATCCAGCCCGCCGCGTTGGTCATGATGTTCACGGGGTTGTTGATCTCGTGCGCCACGCCCTCGGCCAGCCGGCCGATGGAGGCCAGCTTGCCCGCCTCGATCATGCGGGCGTTTTCCTCCTGGCGCAGCTTGCGCTCGTGGGCGGCGCGCAACTCGCGCACCAGATCGTCGATGTCGGCGGGCTTCAGCAGGTAGTTGAACGCCCCGTGGCGCATGCCCTCAACGGCGTTGCGCACGTCGGACGAGCCGGTCAGCATCAGTGCCTCGACCAGCGGCAGGCGCGCCTTCATGCGCCGCAACAGGTCTATGCCGCTGGCTCCGGGCAGGCACACGTCCAGCACGGCCACATCGAATTCCTCCCCGGCGTCCAGCAACGCCAGGGCGGATTCGGCGTCATAGGCGGTGCGCACGGCAATGCCGCGCGCACGCAACCGTTCGGCCAGCAGTTCGGCGAATGCCGTCTCGTCATCCACGAGCAGGGCGCGCATCATGCTTCCCTCGGATATCCCCGGCATTCAGCCCGGCCACCCCAGCGGATGCCCGGCCACCGGAGACCCCAGGCGGGTGCGGCCCGCCGCTACTTTTTGTCTTCGTCCAGGATTTCGCGGGCGTTGTCGAATTCGCCTGCCTGCGCGAAGGTGGCGGCCACCATGGCGTCCTCGACCTTTTCGCGGAAGGCGCGGCGGATGTCGCGCACCAGGATGTCGATGTCCACGGGCTTCTTGTGGTACTCGAAGGCGCCCAGACGGCGGGCTTCTTCTTCGTCCTTTTCGGTGCCGTGGCCGGTCAGCACGATGACCTGCACCTGCGGGTAGGCCTTCTTGACGCGGCGCAGCACTTCCATGCCGTCGATGCCGGGCATGCGCAGGTCAAGGACCATGACGTCGGGCACCTCGCCGGCGGACACCATCTGCAGGGCTTCTTCACCGTTCAGGGCAACGGTGGCCCCGGCGTCGCGCATGGACATGCGTTCGGCCAGCGTGCGGACGAAATTTTCCTCGTCGTCCACCAGCAATACCTTGATACCCTTCATGACTGCTCTCCTTCGGGTTCGGGTGAAACTCGGTCCGCAAACCCGCGCGGCGGTGGCGAAGCCGCCGCGCGGTGCATCTTTGTGTTCTAGATGGGCACGACTCCGTAGCACACGGCCACGTCGCCCAGACCCACGTTATCCAGGAAGCTGTTGTGGATGACCCGGCGCGCGGGGCGCACGCATCCCATCATCTCCAGGGCCACGTCGTGGCAGTCGGCCTCTGCGAAGGCCACCGCCGCGAAGACATCCTCAAGCCGCCCGGCGCATGCGGGGGTGGCGGTGACGCCCGCCATGCGCATGGCCTCGCCGTGGTCCGCCGCATCGGCGAAGGCCACGGCTGCGAAGCAGCGTTCCAGCGTTTCACGAAGTGTTGCCATACGTTCCTCCGTTGTGCCGTGGCGGCAGAATGTTGCCGTCGCGTGAGACAAGTGTTTCAGGAGAGCAGTTGGCTATATCGTAGCTGAAACCGTTGCAACACGAAAGCGGAAAATACGGCGCCGCATCAGGCGGTGCAGTTGGGGCAAGGCAGAAAGAAGTGCAGTTGCGCGGCTTTCGCCTGCCGTACTTCTGCCCCGCACGCCTGCATGCATCGCGCTATGTCGGCACTGGCCGTGGAAAGCTCGGTGGCGCCGGAAGCGGCCCGCGCCCCGGGCGGGGTGAAGTCCAGTTCCACGCCGGGCACCCCGTCGCGCAGGGCCGCGCGCAGCACAAGTGCACCGCCTGTGGCGGGGCGGGCACTCTGGGCGGATTCGCCCGACATGACACCCGCCGTTCCGTCGGCCAGGCCTTCGCCCAGGCAGCAGCGCACGGCGCGCAGCAGGCTGGCGCGCAGGGACAGGCCGGGGGCGTTTACGCGTACCGCCGGGCCATCACCCTGCGAAAGCTCCACCCCGCGCATGGCGCAGCCGCGCCGGGCCAGGGCCACGAATTCCTCCAGCACCGCGCCAAGGTCGCGGGCGGCCTCGCCGTCCTCTTCCCAGGCGTGGGCCAGGCGGTTCAGGTTCCACGCAAGGTCCCCCCCGCGCGCCACCTGTTCCTGAATCAGCGAAAGCATGGTGCACAGCCGGTCGCGGTGGGGCAGCCCTTCGCCGCACAGGGACACGAGGTCCTGCATCAACCCGGCGGATTCGCGGATCACCGCCAGGGCGTTCTGCAATTCGTGCGTGGCCGATGCCGCAAGGCGGCCCACGCATTCGTGGGCGGCGTCATCCCCACCCGTTGCGCCCGTTGCGCCCGTTGCGGGGGGCGCGGGGGGCGCGGGGGGCGCGGAGGTCGCGGCGGGGGCAGCCATGTGGATGGTATCGTCGTGTGCCATGCCGTGTTTCCTGTACGGTACGTTGTGCCGGAGACACGTACCAGGGGCTAACTGTTGCCCTGCGCGGCCTGCGCCAGCCTGCCAGCTTCGTGCAGCTTTTCCAGCAGGTCTTCCAGCCGCAGGGGCTTCATCAGGTAGTCGAAGGCGCCCAGCTTCATGCCCTCGATGCCGTCGCGCGCGCTGCCGTGCCCGGTCAGCAGGATGACCTGCACGGTGGGGTGTCCGGCCTTGATGCGGCGCAGTGCCTCGGTGCCCTTGATGCCGGGCATCATCAGGTCCAGCACCACCACGTGGGGCGGGTCCGCCTCCACGGCGCGCAGGGCCTGCTCGCCGTCGGTGGCGATGCGCGTTGCCATGCCGCGCAGCGACAGCCGTTCGGCCAGGGTTGTGACGAACTCCTCCTCGTCGTCCACGAGCAGAACCTTCAGTTCCTGCATGCTTAGCTCCCGAGGGTTGCCGTTGGCGCGGCCTTCACGGGCAGGAAGACGGTCACGGTGGTACCCGCGCCCTCCTTGCTCTGCACCGCGATGTCGCCGCCAAGGCGCCTGATGATGCCGTAGGTTATGAACATGCCAAGGCCGGTGCCCGAGGTCTTCTTGGTGGTGAAGAACGGCTCGAAGATGTGGCGAAGCACCTCGTCGGACATGCCCTTGCCGTTGTCCTTGATGGACACGCCCACGGTGTCCGGGTCGCGCAGCCAGGTGGCCAGCGTCACGGAACCGCCGTCCGGCACGGCGGCGAAGGCGTTGTTCAGGATGTTCAGGAACACCTGCTGCAACTGGCCCCGGTCCGACGCGATGCGCGGCATGGCCTGGTCCAGGCTGACCGAGGTGGTGATGGACCTGTGCAGGGCCTCCTGCTCCAGGAAGCTCATGGTTTCCTTGAGCACGTCGTTGACGTCGAGCTGCTCGATGTTCACGTCCATCCGGCGCGAAAAGCCCAGCAACCGGTGGGTGATGGAGCGGCAGCGTTCCACCGAGCGCAGGATGGCGTCCACCAGCGCGCGGAAGCGGTCGCGTTCCGGAAAGTCCTTGGCCAGTTCCATGAGATCGGAGGCCAGGCCCGCCTTTTCGTTGATGATCGCCAGCGGGTTGTTGATCTCGTGCGCCACCCCGGCGGCCAGGCGCCCGATGGAGGACAGCTTCTGGGTGTGTTCCATCTGCACGAAGGCGGCGATGCGTCGCTCGTCGCTGGCGCGCATGCGCCGCACCAGCAGGTCGGTCAGGCCGAAGGCCACGGACAGGATAAGCGCCACGCTGGTGACGAACAGCAGTATCAGGTCGCTGCGCAGGGTGGTCCACGGCTTGAAGATGTCGGCGCGGGGCTTCACCGCCATCAGCACGAAGTCGGCGTGCTGGAAGTAGGTGTAGGTGATGAACACGTCGCGCCCGGCCGGGTCGGTGGTTTCCAGCGTGGCCGTTTCATAGGTCATGGGCGGCATGGGCAGGGGCAGCTGGTCCAGCACGGCGCCGTAGAAGCGCGATGCGGTCTGGAGCACCCCGGCGGTGTTCACCAGGAAGGCGTCGCTTTCCGGCTCCAGCCCCATGGAAGCGATGAGCCGGTCGAACTGCCCGGTGTCGATGGTGGCGCGCAGCACCCACGAGTGGCCGTCGTCGGTCATGCGCTGCACGGCGATGACGATGTGCGGAAAGCGCCGGAAGCCCATGAACACGTCGCTGACGTACACGCCCTTGACCCGGGTCTGCTGGTACCAGTCGGCGCTGGAGTAGTCCTTGCCCTTCAGGTTGTACGGCCCCACGTAGCTGGCGTGCACGCCGTTCTCGTCGATGAGCCCAAGATCGATGAAGCCGGGAAATTCGCCCTTCACCGCGCGGAAGATGCGGTTCAGGTTGCGTTCGTCCGCCAGTTCCGCCGGGGTGTACACCTGCGAGATGAGACTGACGGTGGAGGCGCGCTCGGCAAGGAACAGTTCGAAGGAATGACGGGTCTTGTTCACCAGCCCGCGCACCGGGGTGACGATTTCGCGGGTCAGGGTGGCGCGGTACTGGTGGTAGTTGATCACCGACAGGATGAGCAGCGGCACCACGGCGGCGGTGGTCAGCAGCAGGGTGATCTTGCGGCGCAGGGCCTGGTAGCGTTCCGGCGCGATTTCTTCCGGCACGTCCAGCGCGGTGCGGAACAGGCTGCGGAAACGTTCCAGGCGGCTCATGCGTTGCTCCTGTGGAACAGGATGTCGCCGGGGCGCAGCACGTCGGCGCGGAACCGGGCAATGGCCTCGTCCACCGGACCCATGACGTTGTCGATGACCTCGATGCGCTTCCAGCGCAGATACTGCCAGAACTCGTCGTCGATGCCGTTGCAGATCACCGCGCGCACCTTTTCTTCCAGCGCGATGCGGCACAATTCCTCGGACGAGGCGTGGGCCAGCAGCACGCTGGAACGGGAAAGCTCGGCGCCGTCGGCGTCCAGGTGCACCAGCAGGGCCTCGCCCGCCAGGTCGAAGCGGGGGGCTATCTCGTCACGGTACAGGGGTATGAGCAGGGTGGCGGGCATATCAGCACATCCCGTACTGTTTCATCTTGCGCCACAGGGTGGAACGGCCCCAGCCCAGAAGTTCGGCTGCCTCGCCCCGGCGGTTGCCGGTGCGTTGCAGGGCGTCGGCGATAAGGCGGCGCTCCAGGTCGCTGACGCTGGTGCGGGCCAGGTGTTCGCCGCCGTCGCCGGGGGCGGCCTGGGCGG
>NZ_VSMK01000186.1 GCF_011682075.1 Nitratidesulfovibrio liaohensis | reverse complement strand
GAAGCCCCCCGCGCCGCACGCGCCGTGCTGCCGGGGCTGGACATGCCCGAACCGAAGCAGGCCGCCAGGCCGCGCGCCCTGCTTGCCGCAAGGACGGAACCGGTGGCCCACCCGCTGCTGACCACCCTGCGCGACCTGGATACCGATCACCTGACGCCCATGGGGGCGCTGCAACTGCTCAACGAATGGAAACTGCTCTGGGGAGGCCCAGCCCATGCCGAAGATACCGTTCCCGACCAGCCCCCGGCAGCACCGGGAGACGACCGTGACTGACGCATCCACCCTGACAGGCGCATCCGCCCCTCGTACGGTCCGTGGCCGCCGCATGGCCGCCGTGGTCACCCTGTGCGTGGTGCTGGCCCTTGGGGCCGCGTGCGGCAAAAAGATCATGCCCGTGCCGCAGGACCACCGCGAACTGTTCCAGTGGCGCAGCACCACGGCCACGACCACGCCCAACGGCTGCATCGCCGCACGGGGCGAGGTGCAGGGCAACGTGGACAACCTGGCTTCGGTGATCCTTGAAATCCAGCCGATAGACGGCAGTGCGGACAGTTGCGCCGGGTGCCCCTTCCAGGCCACGGCACGCCAGGAATTCTGGCCAGAAAAACAGATCGGCCCGCAGGGCACCGCCATCGTGGACGTTACCATGTGCCCCGACCGCAAGGCCCCGGCCTATCGTTGGCGCATGGTGGGCGTGAACGTGCTGACCCGCTTCGCGCATGCCCTTGGCAAGGTGCAGACGCTGGTGGTGGATCCCAACGCCCCCGGCTTAGACCTGCCGGTGGAAGACTCCCGCCCCCAGCAACAGACCGAGATCGTGATTCCGTAACGGCGCGGGAAACCAGACCCGGCCCGGCATGGCGCCCGTTGAGACGCCGGATGACGCCCGTTCAGACGCCTGTTGACGCCGGATGACTATCGGCGTCCGCCCTCTGGACTACGGTTACCACACCGGCCAACCCGGCAGCGGCAGCCCGACCACCAACCTGACCCGTCAGGAGGAACGCATGCACCACTTCCAGTACCGCAACGGCGAACTGTACGCCGAAGACGTGTCGGTGCGCGAACTGGCCAGTCGCTACGGCACCCCACTGTACGTCTATTCGGCGGCCACCCTGCGCCGCCATTTCCAAGCCTTCGACAGCGCGTTCACCGGCGTCGGCCACCTGACCTGCTATTCGGTCAAGGCCAATTCCAACGTGCACCTGCTGCGCCTGCTGGCAGAGATGGGGGCGGGCATGGACATCGTGTCCGGCGGCGAACTGCACCGCGCGCTTGCCTCCGGGGTGCCCGGCCAGCGCATCGTGTACAGCGGGGTCGGCAAGCAGGACGATGAAATCCGCGCCGCACTGGAGGCGGACATCCTGCTGTTCAACGTCGAGTCGGTGCAGGAACTGGAGCGCATCAACGCCGTGGCCGGGCAGATGGGCCGCACCGCGCGCATCGGCGTGCGCATCAATCCGGACGTGGACCCCAAGACCCACCCGTACATCTCCACGGGCATGCGCAACAACAAGTTCGGGCTGGACATGGAACAGGCCCAGGCGGCCTACCTGCTGGCCCGCGACCTGCCCAACGTACAGCCCGTGGGCATCGACTGCCACATCGGCTCGCAGCTCACCACCCTTGCGCCGTTCCTCGAGGCGCTGGACCGGGTGCTGGACTTCCACGAACGGCTGCGCGACCTGGGGCTTGCCATCACCCATCTGGATCTTGGCGGCGGGCTCGGCATCACCTACGGAGAAGAGACCCCGCCCCACCCCAAGGAATTTGGCGAGGCCGTGTCCGAACGGCTGCGCGGACGCGGGCTGTCGCTGATCCTGGAGCCGGGCAGGGTCATTGCGGGCAACGCGGGCATTCTGGTGGGCCGGGTTATCTACACCAAGTCCACGCCCAGCAAGAACTTCATCATCGCGGACGCGGCCATGAACGACCTTGTCCGCCCCTCACTGTACCAGTCGTACCACCGCATCGCGGAGGTGCAGCCCGCCGGGCGCGACGAGATCACCGCCGACGTGGTGGGTCCCATTTGCGAATCGGGCGATTTTCTGGCGCGCGACCGCATTCTGCCGGGCATGCAGCAGGGCGATCTTCTGGCGGTGTTCTCCGCCGGGGCATACGGCTTTTCCATGAGCTCCAACTACAACTCGCGCCCCCGCGCAGCCGAGGTGCTGGTGGACGGGGCAACGGCGCGGTGCATCCGCAAGCGTGAAACCCTGGCCGATCTCGTGGCCCCGGAACTGCACGCAGAAGAGTGACAACCCGGGCGCACAGCCTTGCGCCAGTGCGCCCACCCGGGCATGCAAACGCCATCAAGGGGTCCCGCAGGACCCCTTTTACATTGCCAATGTGGGCGCTATTCCCGCCAAAAATCTAATATAAAAGAGAAAACAATAGCTGCGCCCGTCCATCAAATTTTTGCTTGTAGCGCAAATTTTTGCTTGCACTCGGCGCGGAATATTGTTTATAAAAGTGAACAAGACGACCGGAAAAGCCTCTCGTCGCCAGCGCACCACGGGCGGCAGAAGCCGCCAGCACAGGACACCACCATGCCGGATGCCTTCGACACCTTCTTCGCCCGGGTCATGCAGGGCACGGACATCACCACGCAGCAGGCACTTGCCCGCGTGCTGGGGGTGAACCGCAGCGCCATCACCCAGGCCAAGAACCGCGATGCCATCCCCCAGAAGTGGATTCTGCGGCTCTCGCGGGTCTTCGGCCTGTCCCCCGACTGGCTGGAATACGGGCGCGGTACCCCCCGCCCTGCCCCACTGGCGCAAGCCCTCGCGGCAGCGGCACACGGGGCGGTGAGCGCCCCTTCGCAGACCGTTACCGGGCACGCCCGGCCAGCCGGGACCGTTCCCGGTCGCGCGGCAACATTGCGCCCGGGCATGACTGGCACGCACCACGTGGACCTGCCTTCCGCCGTGCACATGGTGCCCAAGGTCCGCGCCCGGCTGAGCGCCGGCGGCGGCTCGTTCGAGGTGCAGGCCATGCCCGTGGGCGGGCAGCCTTTCGCGCATGCCTGGCTGGCCCGCAAGGGCACCCCTTCGGCCATGGTGCTCATGGATGTGGTTGGGGACAGCATGGAACCGGAAATCCGCGATGGCGACACCGTGCTGGTGGATCGCGCCACAGAAGATCTGCGCTACGGCCAGGTCTACGCCGTGGGGCTGGAAGATGCCGTGCTGGTCAAGCGCGTCATGCGCACCCCGGACGGCCTTGCCCTTGTCAGCGACAACCCCGCGTATTCGCCCATTCGCGTGCGTGGCGATGAACTGGAACAGTTCCGCGTCATAGGCCGGGTGGTCTGGCTGTGCCGTGAACTGGGGTAACCCCTTTTTTATCCGGCATGTTCACTTTTATAAACACGACAACCGGCGACATGCCTCACCACAGTCACAAGGAGACCGTCATGCAACAGCGTTTCTGCACCTGCGGCCATCAGCTCTGGGTTCTGTACAGTTCCATCGAGCGCAAGTTCCGCACCATGTTCTTTGCCGGTACCTGTTTCAGCGGCAAGCGCGTGGACATCTGCCCCTGCTGCGGCGCCCCCCTCGACATCAACCGCCTGAACTAGGACGGTCCGTTGCGTCTCTTGCCGCGGCTCCACTCTGCGCCAGCCCGTCCCGACATCCCGGAACCACCGGACGCGGCCCGTCGCCACACCTCGCGGCGGGCCGCCGGGACACCTGCACCTTGCCCTTGTGCGTAGCCGCCCCCAGCCATCCCCACCGTATCCCCCTTCAGGTGCAGGGCCAGCCAGCATTGACCCGGCCCCGACGTCGGGTGATAGTTGTTCACAATCGTTGACGTCGTGCGCATACCGTGCGTTATCTCCACGCGGTCAACTCCACGGGCATTCGTCGCCCCATGGTCGTTCGCTTTATGCCTGGCAACACCTTCTCCTTCGCATCCAGCGCAGCAGGCGAACCGCCTGCACGCTCCACGCCGTGCCCTTGCACAACGCGGCAGCGCAAATCCGTGCCGACAATGTTTCCTGTCGGCACCCGCGCCCACGTGCTGCGTGCCTGTCTGGTCGTGTTGACCATTTGCGCCGTGTTGAGCAACAGCGTTGCGTGTCCGCGTCCCGCCAGTGCCCTTACCCTGCTCACCGAAGACCTTCCCCCCTTCAATTTCGTTCAGGACACCGCACCACGCGGCCCCGGCGTGGATATCGTCATGGAAGTCCTGCGCCGCAACGGGTTTGCTCTGTCTTCAGAAGACATCCGGGTACTGCCATGGCCCAGGGCCTATCACCTGGCCCGGAACACCCCGGATGCACTGCTGTTCTGCACCGCCCGCACGCGTGAACGCGAAAAGCAGTTCAAATGGGTGGGCCCGATCATGCGGGTGACCGTGGGTACCGTGGTGCGCAAGGACAGCCGCCTGTCACCCCGCCAATGGCGCGACCTGCAAGGTCTGCGCGTAGGCACGGTGCGCAATACCGTAGGGGAACAACTGCTGATCGAGCAGGGGGTGCCCTCCGCCATGCTGCACGCCGCCACCACCCCGGGCGACGCAGTGCGCATGCTGGCCGCCGGAAGAGTGGACGTGTTGGCCTTCAACATCCACTCCACCCTGTACATGATGGAACAGGGCAACATCGACAGCGCAAAATACGCCGTCTCCATGGTGCTCCAGAAGCTGGATCTGTACATGGCGTTCAACCCCGACGTTGACGACGCCCTGCTGCACCGCCTGCAATCCACCCTGGATGCCATGCGCTGCAATGGCGGCAGCCCCGGCACCAGCGATTTTTCCCGCATGGTGCAGCCCTATACCCCGTATTTCCCGACCGGCTCGTTTCCGGAAGAACGCAACTGCCCCCGTAGCGGCGCGGTCGAGCGCTGACCCTCCCGCCCGCTCCCGCAATCCGTTCACGGCCGCTTCCGGCTACACCTCCCGCCACCTCCTGACACGGATGTAGCCGTTCCGGGTGGCGCGACTCCGCCGTGCATTCCTTCCTGCATAGCCTGTTCCGAGCGCCGGAAACGCGAAAAGGCCCCGAAAGGGGCCTTTTCCGCTCGCCTGCGCGATACTCCTGTGGTGCCGAGGAAGGGACTCGAACCCTTACGGGATTTCTCCCACTACCCCCTCAAGATAGCGTGTCTACCAATTCCACCACCTCGGCACGGGGTTGGCGCAAGGCGCGCCGAAACTTGCACTGCTAGTTGGGCTTCTGTTCGGCCGGGGCTGCGGGGGCAGGGACGGCAGGGGCCGCCGGAGCGGGCTGCACGTCTTCCAGCTTCACGTCCAGGATGGTCGAATCGTCCGACTTGCGGCTGCTGGTGAGCACGTTGTACGACAGCGACGTGATGATGAACAGGACCGCCAGAAACGCGGTCAGCTTGGCAAGCATGCCGCCGGCGCCAGTGCTGCCGAACAGCGAGGTGTTGCCGCCGCCGAAGATCACGCCCATGCCTTCCTTGCCGGATTGCAGCAGCACCAGCACGATCAGGGCAAGACACGCGACCACATGCAGGGTCAGGATCAGGGTCTGCACCGTACTCTCCTTGTGAAAACTCCGCGCCGGGGCACGGCTTACGCCAGAATGATGCGACTGAACGAGTCAGCCTGCAAAGAAGCGCCTCCTACCAAGACACCGTCCACATTGTCAAGGGCAATGATTTCACGGGCGTTCTCGGGCTTGACGCTGCCACCGTACAGAATGCGCACCGCGTTGCCCGGCTGCCCATAGCGGGCCACCAGCAACTGGCGCACCAGAGCATGGGCCTCGACGATTTCCGGCGGCCCGGCCACCTTGCCGGTGCCGATGGCCCACACCGGTTCGTAGGCCAGGGCAATGGCATTGGGCACGGCATCCCCCTTCACCCCGGCAAGGCCGGTGGCCAACTGGCGCTCCAGCACCTCACCCAGACGGCCTGCCTCGCGTTCCTCAATGGTCTCGCCGATGCACAGCACCACCTTGAGCCCGGCGTTGATGCTGAACGCGGTCTTGGCGCCCACCAGTTCATCGCTTTCACCGATGATGTGGCGACGCTCGGAATGGCCGGTGAGCACCCAGGCACAGCCGCAGTCCATGAGCATGCCCGGCGAAATTTCCCCGGTGTAGGCGCCTTCCGCCGCAGGGTACACGTCTTGCCCGCCGACGGAATACCCGGCGGCATGGCGCAGCGCGTCGGCCACGGGCGACAGCGCGGTGAA
Source organism: Nitratidesulfovibrio liaohensis (assembly GCF_011682075.1). GTDB lineage: Bacteria > Desulfobacterota > Desulfovibrionia > Desulfovibrionales > Desulfovibrionaceae > Cupidesulfovibrio > Cupidesulfovibrio liaohensis. Next base: position 15,148 of record NZ_VSMK01000186.1, on the reverse strand, counting down.
CTGCGGAAAGAGCACCACCTCGCGGTCGTCCGGCAGCGAGTCCGCCGTCAACGCCGCCAGCGAGGCGGCGGTGGTCCGCGCTTCACCGGCGGTCTTGTACATCTTCCAGTTGGCGGCCATGAGCTTCTTCATGCGGGTCTCCGGACGGTGTTGCGTGAAAGGTGAACGATGGCGGACGGATGTGCCCATTCGAAATATCGTGCCCGGACGGTATGCCGTCCGAAATGTCCTGCCCGTCGGGCCCCGCGCCAGGTGTCGCGCCCAATGCCCGCGCCAGAATGCAGGAAGCCCGCAGGCTCAGGCTTCGCCGGAATCTGCGCCTGCCCCGTCCGGCTCGGCGCCAAGCCCGCCTGCCGGGGCGGCGCAATCCGGGTCGCGGCAAGCCCAGCCCGCAAGGTCGCATTCGTAGATGATGGCATCTTCGCCGGTATCGCCGTAGTAGTGCGGCCGCACGCCCGCGCGGGTGAACCCCAGCCCTTCGTACAGGCCGATGGCCGGGGCGTTGCCGGTGCGGACCTCAAGCACGGCCCTATGTATGCCCATTTTGGCACCCACTTGCAACAGGATGGCCAGCAGGCGGCGGCCCAGCCCCCGCCGTCGCTGGTCGGGGTGCACGGCCACGTTGAGTATTTCCAGTTCACCCGCCAGGTGGTACACGGCCACGTACGCCACCAGCCGCCCCGCATCGCGCAGGCCGAACACCGAAAAGACCTTGCGCTCGAAGGCGAGATGAAACTGCTCTTCGCTCCACGGGGTGGAAAAGCACTGGCGCTCCAGTTCGGCCACTTCAACGATGTCGCCGGAGCCCAGGCGGAAGAACTCTGCCCTAGGGCCGCGCTGGCCCCCGCCGGACCCGGAACAGACAGGAGACTGCATGGGCAAACGCCCTCCTTCACATGCTGCGGACGAAGCGGTCGACACCCGCCGTCCCTTGCCCGCCGCCAAGGGCGGGCGCGCCAAACCGCGCAGCCGGACGGCCCCGCGCCGAAGCGTCAAGGGCAAACCGGGGCACCAGGACGACGCGGCCCCTGCCGATGGCGTGGAATGCCTGGAAATCACCGACGAGCGTGACCGGCCCCTGATGGTCATGCCCATTGCCCAGGCCCGCCGCCAGCCGTTGCGTCACAGGGTGGTGCTGGTCATGCTGTACGACGTCGAGGGCCGCATCTACCTGCAAAAGCGTGCCGCGAACAAGCACCTGTACCCTGGCCGCTGGGATCTTTCGGCCACCGGGCACGTGCTGGCCGGAGAATCGCGCGAGGACGCCGCCCTGCGCGAACTGCGCGAGGAGTTGGGCATCGCCGCGGGCCGCCTGATACGCCGGGCCGAAATTCCCGCCACGGAGGCAACGGGCTACGCACACATCACCCTGTTTGCGGCCGGGCCCGTGGGCGAAGCGCCGCAGCCCAATCCGGACGAGGTGGCCGACGGCATGTTCGTGGATGCCGACGAACTTGATGCACTGCTTGAACACTTCCGGGAGATGCTGACGCCCGCACTGGTCTGGGCCACGGAACGCGGCGACGTGTTCCGCGACATTCCCTGCCCGGTTCATGCCGATGAGCCGGAACTGTCCGAACAGTCCTGAAGCCCTGAACTGCCCGGAATCGGCCTGAATCGGCCTGCGCCAGACCCGACCGCCCCGAACTGGCCTGGGCTGGCCTAGGCTGGCCTACAGCGCCAGCACCGCGCGCATGGCTTCGTGCACCCGGCCATTGCTGGCCAGAATGCCCTCGTTGGTGAAATCGTACGGCGCACCGTCGAATCCGGTCACGCACCCGCCCGCCTCTTCCACCAGCAGCCAGCCCGCCGCCGTGTCCCACGGTTTCAGGTCCGCCTCGTAGAAGGCGTCGAACCGACCGGATGCGACGAAGGCAAGGTCGATGGCCGCCGCACCGCAGCGGCGCACCCCGCGCGTGGTCACCAGTGCCTTGCGCAACCGCGCAAGCACCGTGTCCACGTCCTCGCTGATGGTGTAGGGAAAGCCGGTGGCCACGACAGCCTGTTCCAGCGGCTCGCGGTCGGAAACGCGCAACGGTTCGCCGTTGCAGAACGCCCCGCCGCCCCGTACCGCCCAGAAGCACTCGCCCAGCACGGGCGCATTGACGACGCCCAGCACCACCCGCCCTTCGTGCCACAACCCCACGGAGGTGGCCACGAAGGGCAGCGAATGGGCGAAGTTGGTGGTGCCGTCGATGGGGTCGATGATCCAACAGATGCCCTGGGGCGTGCGCGAGGTTGCGCTTTCCTCGGCCATGAAGGTGGCACCGGGCACCACGTCCTTCAAGCGGTCCTTGAGAAATGCTTCCACCGCAAGGTCGGTTTCAGTCACCAGGTCGATGCGCCCCTTGAGCCGGATGTTGCGCGGCTTGCGCCAGTGGTCCATGACCAGAGCGCCGCTTTCGCGGATGATCTCCAGAATGCGCGGCAACTGCGCTGCAAGGGGGGCTGCAAAGGGGGAAGCGGCAAGGCCGGAAGGAACTGGGGAAAACGTGGAGGGCATGATGGCTCGTTGCGGGCGGGGGGGACCTGACCCGGAATTGCGGCGCACCAGCACGTTTGCGGGCCTGCGGGGCCGCACCTTGGCGAGAGGTGACCCGGCCCGCTGCCCGCCACAGGGCGGCGCCTAGTTGATGTACACGCGGCGGTAGAACTTCCCGTCGTCCAGCGTGCGGCCCGTGCCGCGCACCACGGTGGTCAGCGGGTCGTCGTCGATGATGACCTTCAGGCGCGTCTCTCGCGAGACCAGCGCCCCAAGGCCCTTCAGCAGCGCGCCGCCGCCAGCCAGCAACACGCCGTTGCTGGCGATGTCGGCGGAAAGTTCCGGCGGGGTCTTTTCCAGTGCCTTGCGGATGGCCATGACGATGATGCGCACCGGCTCCTGCAGGGCCTCGCGCACGTGACCGTCGGTGACGCGCACCACCTTGGGGGTGCCACTCACCATGTCCTTGCCGGACACCTCTACCATCAGCTGTTCCGGCAGGGGAAAGGCGGAACCGATGGCCATCTTGATGCGCTCGGCGGTGTTCTCGCCGATGAGCAACTGGAATTCTTCCTTGAAGTAGCGCTGCACCGCCTGGTTCATGGCGTCACCCGCCACCCGCACCGATTCCGCGTAGGCGATGGCGGACAGGGTGATCACCGCCACCTCGGTGGTGCCGCCGCCGATGTCCACCACCATGTTGCCCAACGGCTCGTGGATGGGCAGATTGGCTCCGATGGCCGCGGCCATGGGCTCCTCCACCAGGCGCACGTCGCGCGCGCCAGCCTGGTGGGCCGATTCGATGACCGCGCGCTTTTCCACCTGGGTGATGCCCGTGGGCACGCAGATGACGATGCCCGGCTTGACCAGCGAAAAACCGCTGATGACCTTGCGGATGAAGAAGGCGATCATCTGCCGCGTCACCTCGAAGTCGGCGATGACGCCGTCCTTCATGGGGCGGATGGCACGAATGCGCTTGGGGGTGCGGCCAAGGAATTCCTTGGCCTCGCGCCCCACCGCGAGCACGGTGTTACGGTCGGTTTCCAGGGCGACCACCGAAGGCTCGTTCAGCACGATGCCCTCGGCACGGGTGTACAGCAGCGTGTTGGCCGTACCCAGATCCATGGCAAGGTCCTTGCCCAGGAAGCCGAACAGTCTGCGCAGCATCTAGTGGCTCTCGCGGTTGCGGTGTCGGTCGACGATGCCCTGCGGCGGTGTCAGTCGTCGGTGTCGCTATCGGGGCGGTCGTGCGGAGCGGGCGCAGGCACGCGACGTTCCAGCCGGGCCTTGGGCAGCAGTTCGCGCAGCCTGCTCTTCAGGTACAGGTTCTCAAGGAACAGGGCCAGATGGTCCACCGACATGCGGGTGAAGGCGCGCAGGTCGTCGGGGATGTCGCGCGGATCGCCGTGGCCCAGGCACAGCACCCCGCGCGTGACCTTGTTGATCATCAGCGGCAGACACATGACGGAGCGGAAAGCGGGCATGTGCGCCCCCTTGCCGAACAACGGCGCCATGGGGGCGCCGTCGGTGCCTTCGGTGTACACCGGGGCATCGTTGCGGAACACCCAGCCCACGATTCCGTTGCCGATGGGGTACATGGGCGCGTCGCCCTTGCCCAGCAGCAGTTGGTGGCTTTCGCCTTCCAAAATGTAGTTCTGCCCGTCGCCGTCGCGGGCGGCAAACAGCGCGTGGTCGAAGCCGGTGGCCTCGGCCATCAGGCGCAGGAATTCGGCCAGGAATTGCTGCCAGCGGCTGATGCGCCCGCGCAGTTCGCTGATCACCTGCAACGCCGCATAGTAGCGGGTCAGACTGGCCTGTCCGGCCCCCTGGCAGACCACGCCCTCGACCCCGGAGATGAGGTCGGCGAACAGTTGCAGGATCTTCTGGTCCTTGTCGGAAAAGGAATATTGCCGCTTGCTGTCGATGCACAGCGCGCCGCCGCCCGGTACGGGGCAGCCCATGAAGGCCTTGATGGTGGCCTCCTCGTTGCTGCGGTAGTAGCCAAGGTGGCTCTGGCGCTGGTCGAAGTTGTTGACCAGCAGCGGCTCGCGGTTGCGGATGATCCAGCCCACCAGCCCGCGCCCCGGGGCGATGGCCGTGCCGGTGTCCACCATGTCGCCCAGGCTGAAGCTGGCGGCAAGGCGGTGCAACTGGCTGTCGCGGTCCAGCGCGGCGGTGGCTGCCGCCGTGGCGGCGCCTGCCGAAAGGTCGGCACCTTCGGCGCTGGTTCCGTCCGGCAGAAAGAGCACGGCGGAATACGCGTCGAATACGCTGCAAATGATGGCAAGAATACGTTCGTGGCAACGTTGGCTGTTCATATCCGATTCCTCTCCGGCCCCGTGCGGTGGCCGGAGTTCATGGCGTATGGCGCGCGGCCCTGCCGTTGTACGCAGGGAGGCCGCCGTTGGAAGAACGAAGGCGGACAACAGCCTATCCCCGTGCGGTGCCGCCCGCAAGGGGCGGACAGCGTCTGACGAACGGGAAGGAGACACCTTGCAGCCAGCCGGACGACCGGACCGCGAGGCGACGGATTCCCCCTATTGCAGCCCCACCCTATTCCAGTACGGTCCGCTTGCAGCCCACGTTTGCAGCCAGCCATGAGCCAAGCCAAAGGCCAAGCCCGCCAGATGCAGCCGGACACGTGACAGCCGGACTGGTGCCGGGCCGGGGCGCCGCGTGCGTTGCCGCACTGCGGCAATGCCGCTGGGGCCCACTGCTCCGTTTCAACCGGTGCTTTAACAAAGCCGGGCAGGTTCCCGCAACAGCCGCGCGCCCGCCATGGCCCCGCGCGCTGCGGCACCCGTGGCGCGTGGATACCACGAAACCCTTGTGGCTGAACCTTTACCCGTCACATTATGGTAGAATTTTTTTAGAAAAAAAAATAGGCTTGGATATCGCAAAGGGGCAACTGCAATCCGCCTCGCCATGCCGGAGGGGAATGGCGAAGCGCCACGGGCATCAGGACGGCGCATGAAGATCACTCTGAAAAACGCCTTCAGCAAGGGAGAGTTCATCTACCGGGAGGACGGCCTGCTGTCCGAACCGGTGGAGCTTACGTCGCTTGCCGCGCTGAAGCGCTTTCTCGACGTGGTGCACGTCAAGCAATGCCTGTTGCGCCCCTTTTTCGAGCACGCCGACTACCCGCTGGTGGAATCGCGCGAGCTGCTGCCCTCGTTCGAAGCCGACCTGTGGGAATACAAGCACCTGCCCGGCTTCAGCATGGCGGCCTTCGAGCGGCCCCTCAACTACTTCCAGGAAGTCTTCCAGTTCGACATCCTGCACCCGGTGCTGGATACGGCCAGCGTGGCCGAAGGCGCCTCGTGCCCGCTGGAATCGCAGGTCATCGCCCGCAACGTGCAGGCCATGCAGACCCGCCTGCCCAAGGCCTTTCAGGAATCCTTCCGCCAGCGCTTCGGGCGGTTCGACACCTCCGTGCTCGACTACTACCCCGCGCTGATGCCCTTTCTGCTGGCCATGGACCGCGCCCAGGTCTTCGCGCTGGACAGCTTCGGCCATTTCCACCTGGGGGGCGTGTACGCCTCGTTCCCGTCCGACCTCGACAGCGAGATCAAGCGCTTCGGCATGCGCATCGGCAAGTTCGACGTGGGCGACAACGAGATGTACGAACGCAACCGGCTGTTCGTGTACCAGTACCTGATGGAGCTGTACGGCTTTCCCATCGTGTCCGAGCGGCGCACCTCCAGCGCGCTGTTCGCGCGGCGGCTGCACAAGATGGGCGAACGTTTCATGATTCGCGTGCTGGGGCAGTCTGACCGCACCATCACCACCATGATCGGCGAGGGCGATTCGCGCCCCTACCCCCGCGTGGAAAAGCTGGCCTTGGTGCGCGTGGACGCCGACCAGGAAGAGGCCCTGCGCGCCATCGACGAGGCGGGCTACTTCCTGGACCGCGAACGGCGGGTGGTCATCCTGCGGGTGTCCTACCGGCAGCACAAGTTCAACCCGGACAACGTGCGGCAGGACCGCGCCCTGTCCGTGGAATCGCAGGAAGTCATTCATCCCGTTACAGGGCAGGTGCTGAGCGACCTGAACATCATCAAGGACGCCAGCAACATGTTCCTGCGCCTGAACGACATAACCCGCGGCGAATACACGGGCAGGATCATCTTCAAGCGCAACGAGATCGTCGAAAATACCGATACGGACGAAAAGCGCCTGAAGTTCCTGTACGCGTGGCTGTCCAAGCACCAGCGGCGCATCATCGGCTACAGCGACGAATTCTTCGCCAACGTCATCAAGGTGCTGGACAACTACCTGCTCTCGCCGGACAACTACGAGGCCTTCGGGCACCTGCACGACCTCTACCAGGAGGTCTGGGCCAAATACAGCTACATCCAGCAGGCCCGCAAGGTGCGCTACCTCGAGGACATTCAGGACCGCGAGTACCGGGGCGAGCGCATCGGCTACCGGCGCATGCTGGCGGAAGCGGTGCAGTTGCTGCACGGGCTGAAGTTCGAAATCGTCAGCTATTTCGACACGCTGGTATCCAGCGTCATCGCCATCGGCGAAAACATGCTCAACGACCGCTACCTGCTGCGCACCTACATCGAAAAGCGCGACGACGAACTGACCACTGGCGGCCTTGAAATCAAGCGTAACTACGGCAAGCTCGTATCATTGGTGGACGAGTTCCGGGCCATCCAGCGCACCCGCAAGGTTGCCGCGTAGCGGGCCGCCGCTTGTGCGCGGTATCGCCGTTCGCGCGTGGCGGGCTGTGTGCGCCACCAGCCTCTTTCGCAGCCCCGCGCGCTGCGCCGTTGCGCATGCCCGACCGCAGCCCCCAACTGTCCGCAGATTGTTGCGGCGCCCGTTGCGACAACCGTCACGCCAGCTGCCACCTCGCCCATCGTGTCCGCCTCCACAGGTCGCCAGCCGGTTGCCGCAAATCCCTTCTCGCGCTATTTCTGGCGCGCGCCGCACGGCGCACCGAATTTTCGCGCCGGACGCAAGACCGCCTTGCCCCGGCGCAGCGCGCCCCCATACCACATGACCGCGCCAACCCCCAACGGAGACACGAAGGAGCACCCCTTGTCGGACCTGCTGCAAACCCCGCTTTCCGCGTGGCACCGGGCCGCCGGGGCCAAGATGGCCCCCTTTGCCGGGTGGGACATGCCCATCCAGTACCCCACCGGCATCATCGCCGAGCACGTGCAGACGCGTGAATCCGCCGCCCTGTTCGACATCTGCCACATGGGCGAATTCACCCTGCGCGGCCCCGGCGCGCGCGATGCGCTGTCCCGCGCCGTCAGCCACAACCTGGAAACGCTGAAGCCCGGCCGCTGCCGCTACGGTTTTCTGCTGAACGAGGCGGGTGGCATCCTGGACGACCTCATCGTGTACTGCATCGCCGAGGACGACTACATGCTGGTGGTCAACGGCGCCTGCACGGAAAGCGATTTCGCCGCCCTGCGCTCGCGCCTGCCTGCCGCCCTGCCCTTCGAGGACATCTCGGCCCGCACCGCCAAGCTGGACCTGCAAGGCCCCAAGTCGTTCGACGTTCTGGAAGCGGTGCTGGGCGAAAGCTTCCGCGACCTGCCCTATTTCGGCTTCCGTTCCGTGGTCTTCGGCGGCGCGTCGCTGCTGGTCAGTCGGACTGGGTATACCGGCGAACTGGGCGTGGAACTGTACCTGCCCTGGGACAAGGCCGAGGCCCTGTGGACCGCCCTGCTGGCCGACGAGCGCGTGAAGCCCGCGGGCCTTGGCGCGCGTGACACCCTGCGCCTGGAAGTGGGCCTGCCCCTGTACGGCCACGACCTGGACGATACCCACACTCCGGCGGAAGCGGGCTACGGCTCCATGCTGACCAACCCCGCCGACTACGTGGGCAAGGGCGCGGACCGCGAAGTGCGCGAACCGCTGGTGGCGCTGTCCATCCCCGGTCGTCGCAGCGCCCGCCACGGCGACGTGGTGGCCCTGCCCGATGGCACCGTTGCGGGCGTGGTGACCAGCGGGTCGTTCTGCCCCTCGCTGGGCTACGCCGTGGCGCTGGCCCGCGTTGCCGTTGCCCATGCCGAGGCCCCGACCTTCGTGGTCAAGGCCGCCAAGGTGGAACTGGAAGCCACCCGCGTGGCGCTGCCGTTTTATACGCAGGGGACTGCGCGGACTAAACTCGTCTAAAGGGAAAAGCGGGGGCGCTGCCCCCGTCCCCCCGCAAGGGGGCAGTCGCCCCCTTGACCCCTTTTTCAGGTCCGGTCCACACTTCGTGCGGGCCGGACCTGTGGTCACAACCACCCGCCCTCCACATTCCCTTTATCCGTCACCCCGGAGCCACACCATGCGCACCTTCTTCCTGCCGCCCGAACGCTGGGCCGAACCGTACCAGCTCGAAGGGCAGGAGGCCCGCCATCTGGTCAAGGTGGTGCGGGTGCGCGCGGGCGATTCGGTGCGCCTGCTGGATGGCCGGGGGCGCGAGGGCGAATTCCGGGTCACGGACACGGAAAAGGCCCTGGTGCGCCTTGCGCCGGTGTCGATCACCGAGCACCCGGCCCCGGCATCGCAGGCGGTGCTGGCCATCGGCTGGGGCAAGGAAGTGCGCCGGGGCTGGCTGATGGAAAAGGCGGTGGAACTGGAGGCGGGCGGCATCTGGCTGTGGCAGGCGGAGCGCAGCCAGTCGCGCGTGCCCGAGGAAACCCGCGAGTCGTGGCACGCCCAGATGGAGGCCGGGGCCAAGCAGAGCCGCAACCCGTGGCTGCCGGAACTGCGCACCCTGCCCGGTGGCGTGGCCGAACTGGCCGAGGCCAGCCGCGATTTCGCCAAGCGGTTCATCCTGTGGGAAGGCGACACCGGCGGCGTGCTGCTGGGCGCCGGAGATTTGGGCCAGCCGGGCCGCACCCTGTTCGTGGTGGGGCCGGAGGGCGGCTTTTCCGACCGCGAAGTATCGGCCCTGCTGGATTCCGGCATGCAGGCCGTCAGCCTTGGCAATCGGGTGCTGCGCTGGGAAACGGCAGCCATGCTCTGCCTGGGACTGCACTGGTGGGCCCGGCAGGGACGGTAGCCCGCGGCCTGTCGTTGCAGTGGATGCGAACGGCACCAGCCATGGCTTCGGTCCCGGCTTTCAGACATGCCGCCAACGCATCTGGCCCGAGTACTCTGGTCGAACACATCTGGCCAGACGCACCCGGCGGCTCCGAACGCCCGCATCAACGTCCCAAGCCGCGCGCCCATCTTTTCCTTGCACGGCGGGCCTGATACACAGGACCGAAGCCGCAGACCGGCCCGACCTACATTTCCGGAGACCATGACGTGACGCTGAAGCAGCCCCTGCCGGAACGCATCCGCCCCAGCACCCTCGACGGCTTCGTGGGCCAGACCCACCTTACGCCGCGCATTGCCGCGCTGCTGAACGCAGAACGGCTGCCCAGCCTGCTGCTGTTCGGCCCGCCGGGGTGCGGCAAGTCCACGCTGGCCCTGCTGCTGGCCAACGCCCACGGCACCAAGGTGCTGCGCCTCAGCGCGCCAGAAGCCGGGTTGCAGCAACTGCGGCGTTCACTGTCCGGGGTGGACGTGCTGGTGCTGGACGAGTTGCACCGCTTCTCCAAGGCCCAGCAGGACTTCTTTCTGCCCATCCTGGAAAGCGGCGAAATCACCATGATCGCCACCACCACCGAGAATCCGTCCTTCAGCGTGACCCGCCAGCTACTGTCGCGGCTGCACGTCATGCGCCTGCGCCCGCTGGGCCGCGAGGAACTGATGGAACTGGGCAGGCGCGGCGGTGCGGCGCAGGAAGCCCCCCTGACTGACGACGTGCTGGACTTCCTGTCCGGCATGGCCCACGGCGATGCCCGCGCCATGCTGAACCTGGTGGAATACGTGGCCGGGTTGCCCGCCGAAAACCGGGGGCTGGACGGTGTGCGCGCCGCCATGCCGGAAATCGTCAGCCGTCACGACAAGGACGGCGACAGCCACTACGAACTGGCTTCCGCGCTCATCAAGTCCATACGCGGCAGCGACCCGGATGCGGCACTGTACTACCTGGCCTGCCTGCTGGAAGGCGGTGAGGACCCGCGCTTCGTCTGCCGCAGGCTGATTCTTTCCGCATCAGAGGACGTGGGCCTGGCCGACCCGCAGGCCCTGCCGCTGGCCGTTGCCTGCCAGCAGGCCGTGGAATTCGTGGGCATGCCGGAAGGGTTCATCCCCATGGCCCAGACGGTGGTGCACCTGGCCCTGGCCCGCAAGAGCAATTCCAGCTATGCCGCCTACCTCAACGCCGCGCGAGAGATAAAGCTGAACGGGCCGAAGCCCGTGCCCATGCACCTGCGCAACGCCGCCACCAAGCTGCAAAAGGACTGGGGGTACGGCAAGGGCTACAAGTACCCCCACAACTACCCGGACGGCTGGATAGAGCAGGACTACCTGCCCGACGGCCTGACGGAACGCCGCTTCTACCAGCCCAAGGAACACGGTGACGAGCAGCGCCTGACCAACTGGTGGCGCAGGCTGGCCCGCCAGCGCAAGCCGCGCACCGAGTAGTGGCCACGCAGAAAAGATACGGACGCACCGCCCCTGCAGCATCACGACACGCCAAGCCCGCCGGAACCACCCATGCCCGAAACCGCGCCGCAATATTCCATCATCACTCCCAGCCGGGGCGACCGCCCCGTGGCCTTGGGGCTGGCCATCGACAGCGTGCGCATTGCCATGGAACGGGCCGGGCTGGCCCCCGGCGACGTGGAAATGCTGATCGGCTTCGACGGGGTGAAAGGCGAACGGGTGCGCCCCGATGCCTTCGTACGCTGGTTCGACTTCCGGCCCGACAAGGACTACGGCAACGCCATCCGCAACGGGCTGCTGCGGGCCGCGCGCGGCAGGCGCATCCTGTTCCTGGACGACGACAACTCGCTGACGCCGGAAGCCTTCATCATATATGAGGCATACCCGGACGTTGACCTGCTCATCGCGCGCATCGACGTAAGCCTGGCGCACAAGGCCGCCTACCTGCCGGTGATCGAGGAAGGGCGCGATCCGGTGTGGCAGAGCAACATTGATCCGCTGTGTCTGTGCATGACCCGCGAGCTTGCCGTGGTGCGTTGCGAAGGCTGGCAGGGTCGCAGCTACGAGGCGGATTACCGCAACATGCTGCGCTACTACCGCCGCGCCCGTAGCGTGCGGTTCACCGACCGCACCGTGGGCATCTACGATTCCGGGCGAGGTCTGGACGAAGGCGGCCTGAATTTCCGACAAGTGAAGAAGGAACAGGAGAACGCCGCGCCCTGACGAGAAGTCGAAGCAACCTATTTCTTGCGTCGGCTCCATCTGCCTCATCGCCTCCGCCGGTTCATCTCCACAAGGGTATTTTCCTTTCACTGCCGCCGGGATATACGGCGGTGCAACGCACTTCTCCCGCTCCAGTTCATGCCGCAGCCGTGCGACCTACGCCCGGCAAGACCGCAAAGGGATACGCCACATGACCGACGCCGCCCCCCCCACTCCCGACATGCCCGTGCCTGACATGCCCGTGCCGTTCACCGGCGATGCATACACCACCCCTGCCGATGCGGCCGGACCCATTGCCCGGCTGTTCCCCACGCTGGCCTACTATCCGATGATGGCTGGCATCGTGCGCCGCGCGGCGGCGGCCGCCCTGCGCGGGGAGTACCCTGCCTCGGCGTGGGTGGGCAGCAGCATCGAGGTGGTCCATGCCCTGGAACGCACCGGGGTGCGACTGCTCATAGAGGGAATGGAGCACTTCACGAGCCTGGAAGGCCCGTGCGTGTTCGTGGGCAACCACATGAGCACGCTGGAAACCTTCGTGCTGCCTTCCATCATCCAACCGCACAAGAACGTGACCTTCGTGGTCAAGCAGAGCCTGGCCGACTACCCCGTGTTCAAGCATGTGCTGCGCACGCGCGACCCCATCACCGTGGGCCGCGTGAATCCCCGCGACGACCTGGCCGCCGTGCTGGAAGGCGGCGAAGAACGCCTGAAGCGCGGCATTTCCGTCATCATCTTTCCGCAGGCCACCCGCAGCGACACACTGGACCCCAAAACGTTCAACTCCATCGGAGTCAAGCTTGCGCGCCGTGCTGGCGTGCCCGTGGTGCCGCTGGCCTTGAAGACCGATGCCTGGGGCACCGGCTGGCCCATCAAGGATTTTGGCCCCATCCGCCCCCAGCGCACGGTGCACTTCCGCTTTGCCCCGCCGCTTGCCGTTTCCGGCAATGGCAAGGATGCGCAGGCGAGCGTGTATGCCTTCATCGAAGGCTGCCTTGCCGAATGGCGCAATGAAATTCGCGCCATTTCATCTTGACAGGGCTTGAGGTGTTGACACCCACCCGAGTGGGTACTATAGTTCTCTTGCACTGATTGATTACCCAGTCAGCTTAGGGCGCGATCTGCACCATCCACCCTCCGGTATGCACCTACCGGCCAAGCTTTCCTGGTATCAGTACACTCCTCTCCGAGGCGGCTCCCTTTTACGGGAGCCGCCTTGTTTGTTTGACCAGTCAACAGCGGCATCCAGTGTCCGCACCTCCTTCGGGCTCACGCAAGACGCTAATCTTAGCGCCGCTATCTTCAGGCATGGCGTTGCCGCTGCCCCCGGTTGGCTCACCCCAACATCCTTGACGTGTCATCGTTGCGATGCTACTTGCTGATTGCTTGGCCAAACAAACCGGTCCGACGCACTCCGCCTGCCTCCTTCACGCTTTCCTGGACAGGTTCGTCGGTTCCCTCGGTGCGCAAGGTGAGCAACGGAACACTCCTCACGAGACGGCCCCATTGTGGGGCCGTCTTCGTTTTTGCGCCACCCCGCCGTCAGAGCACAACAATCCATATTGGATTGATCAACCATTCAAACGCACGTGTTACTACCGCGCATGGCAATGCAACATTTCCGAGGAATCTAGTTGACAAAACCCGCATCAACATTTTCACTGTGCGCACAGGCGGCGTTGACTGCCCCATGCATGTGAGCTACACAGGTGCAGCCCTTCGCGGCCCCTCGCCGGGCCAACAGCGAAGGCTCAAGTGTTCCCGGTGTTCCGTCGGGTGCGGGTCCGACGGTTCTTATGCGGCTCCACGACGAGCATCCGCATGATCGGATGCGGAGCCCCTGTATACACACCTCAAGCACTACCACGGGCCGTTGATATGAGCATCTCGAAGAAAGAAGCGTTGCTTCATGCGGCAAAAGAGCTTTTCGGTGAGTACGGCTATGCCGACACCACCTTCAAGAAGATTTCCGAACGTGCCGGAGTGGCCTTGGGGCTGCTGACGCACCATTACGGCAACAAGGAAAAATTGTTCCTTGCCGCAGGCATCGACGTGCTTGAACAGTTCCTTGGCGTGCTGCGCGATGCGTCCGCCCGGGGCAAGAACGGGTACGAGTCGGTCATCAACTTCTGCACCGCCTACCTCGACTTCTCCATCGACAAGACCTCCAACTGGCTGGTGCTTGTGCGGTGCTCGCCCTACAGCGACATGAAGACCAAGACCGACCGCGACCTGATGTACGAAAAGTTCAACCAGGTCCCCCGCGAATTGGAAAACCAACTGCGCCGCGGCATCGAGGATGGCTCCATCCGCCAGTTGCCGGTGCACGAAACGGCGCAGGTGATCATTTCGATGATGGTCGGCGCCAACCGTACCCGCCTGCTGACCCCCTATGCCCCGCCGAACCTGTACGAAGAAGCCATCCGCTTCATTTCGCGCAGCATCGCCCCGTAGGTCTCCGCCATTCCCCGCATCGAAACAGAGCCGCCCCGCAAGGGGCGGTTTTTTCGTGGCACGAAAAAGGGCCGAAACCCGCATGGGTTCGGCCCGCTGGTAGCGATATGGTGAGCGGATGGTTCAGTGCGGGCGCCACCCCGCCGGAAAAACACAAAGACGAAATCAGCCGAAGGTGACCAGCAGCGGAATGACGTGCAGCGTGCGCGACATCTCGCGGGTGGGCAGCAGGCGCCATTGCAGCGCGCCTTCGGCCTTGTTCAGGGCGTCGGCAATCTTGGCCACCACGCCGGGCAGGTCGATTACGGGGTGCCGCTCGAAAACCTGCGGAAGACCGTAGGTAAGATTGCAGGCCAGACAGTGGCCGGGACGCTGGGTGAGCTGGAACGAAAACTCCAGCCCGTTGGCCTGCTCGCCCTCGAAGGCCAGGGCGATATCGTAGGCGCCGTCTTCCGCGTCGCCATACAGGGCGTCGAAAAAGGCGTCCGCCCGCTCTGGCGGAAACATGGTGGCAAGCCGTTGGGGGGTGAAGATGCGTTCGCTGCTGGTGGTGGGCATCGCTGTTATCCCTTTTCGCGGCAGTGGCTGGCGGCGCTGAACCGATGCCCCGTCAGGGCGCGGCGTGCCTTCCGGACCGGATGGAGACACAGCGCCCATGGAGCGGAAACCCGTCCCGGCACCAAGGCCCGGACGGCGGAACCCCTTGCCATTGGCGGAGTTCGCGGACAATCTGGCTAGCATGCACAGGGCGGCGAAGCAAGCCCCTTACAGGGTCAAAGGGGCTGATGGTGCACGGCGCAATCCCCCATCCCTGGCCATATTCCTGCCGACCCGGCATAACCGGGCCGCCCCCTACCCCATCCGGCGCAGCATGTCGGCGACGTCCACGGGCAGGATCACGGGCTGGCGGACCACTCTGCCCAGGGCCAATGCCCCGGCCAGTTCGCGCGGCGCGGCCAGCCCCGGCGCATCGCGCAGGCC
>NZ_VSMK01000174.1 GCF_011682075.1 Nitratidesulfovibrio liaohensis | reverse complement strand
GCGCCGCCTGCTGCTGCACCACGACCGGCGCGGCGCGCCAGCGCCCGAACGCGTGGCCCGCGCCACCATGATAGCCGAACGGTTCAAGCACCTGATCCTGCTGCAACTGGACGTGAAAAAAGGCGAGCGCCCGCGCTCCGTGCGCTGGCTGCTCGCCATGGCCTGGTTGAACTGAAGGGGGGCCGGTACAGAAGGCCGGGGTAGGCTTTACTTTTTCCGCCCTGCTATCAACTCTCGGCACCGCTCGGAAACAAACAACTCGAACAGGGGGTGCCGCGTAAGCGGGGCAAGCTCCGCCTTCGCGCGCAGGTTCGCAAGGCAGCGAGTGTAAAAGTCTTCCGCAGAGTGCCCGCGCATCGAACCGTTCAATGCGGCAATGCTTGCATGGCCACTACTCTGTATGCCCGGCGCGACACCAGGGGCACACCCGGCAAGGATTTCTTGCAAGATATCCTTCGCAGTTCGCCCACTGACAGGGAGCAAGCCGGAAAGCTGGCGCTCGTACAGGTAGAAATCCAGCTGCATGCGCCCAACCACAAGACTCTCGGCGCTGCTTGCCCTGCGGGCAATATCCGCCTCCGGCAGCGCCAGCCAGTAGAAAGCTTGCGACCTGTACACCCGGCTCTTGCCGGTTGTCAGGTCTGTCCGGCGGACCACCAGGGGCACATCGAACTTGCTCAGGTTGACGCAGGCCGCCTCCAGAGACATGTACTCGCCGCCGGTCAGGGCAAGAAACACCCCCTTCAGCGTAGACTTGGCCAGCAAGTCCTGCATCCAGAAAACAGGCGCTAGCAGTTCCCCCGCAAACTCGTCCGCCTCCGACTCATGCCGGGAAACCGTGCGGCGAGATTGCGGCGTCATGATGCACGACTGGTTTACGCGCGGGTGCCAGGGAATGAAAAAATGCCCAAGTTCGTGGGCAAGGGTAAAATGCAGGCGGGGGATGTACTGGTCTCTTACGCAAATATACGGGGGCTTGGGCGGCGGGTAGTAGCAAATGAACCCATCCATGCCCTCTGGCAGCGCAGCTGTGCGCACCGTGGCGATCTGCGCGGCAAAGGCCCGGATGTTCAGCGGGTACGTCAGGCCGTACCGCTTGATAACGCGGTGAACAATGCTGGCTATTCTTCCGGGAGCCATTGCTTGATGTCTACCCGTTCGCCAGTGGTGTTGCTGCGCGCGGCCATGCCCCATTCATTGTCCACCGGCTGCACCTTGAAAGGGGTGCCGGAATCGCGGCAGGACAAGATGGTGTAAACGCACGCGTGATCCTTCACCCAGCAGGCGTATTCCTCGTCGGTGAAGCCCAGAAATTCGCGGAGCGTTCTGGGGTCGTCGCCGTCGTGCCAGGCGTCGACCGCGTCGTCGATCTCGTTGGCCAGCACCTGCCCTGCAAGGCAGCGCTCGACAAACGTCTGCTGTTCAACTGACATTGATTTTCCTCCCCCTGACAGAATCCTTGATCTCCCTGCCAGTTACGTCCATGACACCAATGTGTTTGCCCCGTGCGTTGTAGACCTCGATTTCGCCGTGAAAGGCATCCCACTGGTAGTAACGCTGAGCCTCAGCGTCCCACCAAGTCTTGACGCCATTGATCACTTTGAAAACCACATGCCTATCAAGAAATGTCCCACGGGGGAGAGGCAGCCGAGTCAAGCCGTGCTCCGGTATCTGTAAGCCTCTAGTTCCAGCTAATGGCAAATTCAAGGCCAGTCAACGACCGTTTTTCTCACGTGCCGTGCCGCCTCGCAGCCTGCATCAGATGGGCCTATATGCCCTAGTGCCAGCATGAAAGGCAAGGCGCGTTTTCGGCCCCACTTGTGGCAGCCCGTCAAAAAGGAACGGCGAGTGCCCGTGCGCCGTGCGCCCCCACTCATGGCCTGGTTGAACTGAAGGGGGCCGGTATCGCCCCCCCCCTTCAAAAACGCACCTTTTTCAAGGAGCACACAAACTTGATCACAAAGAACGGCATGACGAGAAACGCACCATAGGGTTCCAAAAGCCCGACAGCCTTTTCTGGCATGGTGCCCATATCGGCAGAACTAGCAAGAATCCACCACAGCCCGAACAACCCAAAGAAGCTCAAGGCGACATCAACAGCTTTCCCAAAAACATCAAAGGCTACATCGCCAAAAATTACCAGCAACGAACTTGCCACTATACCGAACACAACTGACGCGTGGAGAAAAAACTGATCTGGCGGATCAAATAAATACACAACAAGCCCATAATACAAATATGAAATACCAATCAATATTATCAACACCGAAAACAAACGTTTATAAATGACACTATCGTCATTCCTGATAGCAGCACACACGCAAAACAAAAGAAACGACATATAGAATACTAAAAGCCGAATCCCTTGAGACACCTTATCCTCCGCATTGTTCCCATCAAAACATCGTCAGACCACAACAGGGCACCCAACTCCGCACTGACGGGATCATACGCCCGAACACTATAGGTGGACAACTGTGCGGCAGGCCGCACGCTCAACAGGGCTGCCCCCCTACTTTCTGCCCGGTGTGTGCGGTGTGAGCCCCCTCATATTCCATCGCAACACATTGCCATCAAAGCATTTTTCCTCACACCTCTCCGTTGTTGCACATCCGACGAAGCACGCGATTTCAACTGGTTAGCGCACACCCTCTACGGTGTGAGGCGGAGATATGCAGCGGTGTGGACATCACCGTTTTGGGCAAATCGAGGTGTGGATTGCGGTCAGGACATTTTATTCTATCTTTTACATAGTTAGATATAAAAAATCGATTTCATCACCGCTCACACCACTTGCGACGAGGCCTTGCGTTTGGAAAACGCCTTTTCGCGCGCGGCGCGCACGCATGCGCGTGTAACGCACGTATGCATATGATTACAGCTGGTTAAACAAATACCCCGCCACCCATCGGGGTAGCGGGGCCTTGTGGCGGTGTGCGGGGCAGGATCAGCCATCTGCCAAGCCAAGGGCAACGTCCCCCCGCTCGAACACCCAGCACTTGTACGCCTTGCCGGGGCGGCGCGAATGAACGCAGCAGTTCGCCGCCACCAGCACATGGCGCTGGCTTGCCCGCAGGGCCGCCTTCAGTTCGGCGCTGTCGAAGCCGGGGCCGCCATGCTCGGCAGAAAGCCGCAAGAACTGGTTCAGGTTGACGGCGATGCGCGCCGGGGTGCGTGAATGATCCAGCCCACCCACTCGCTGTTGCAGCCGGTCGAATTCCTGCCAGAACGCCCTGGCCAGCTCCGGCTCCTCCGCCTTCACGCCCACGGCCCGCATGTACGCGCCCGCCGCAGCAGCCCCCACGCGCGCCCCTTTCTCCAGCAGCACGGCATTCATGCGCAGCACGTATTCCCCTGCGGCATGCACGCGCGCCGGGTTGTCCGCGTCTTCTCCTTCCAGCCCGAACATGGTTTCCGTCTGGCAGCGCAGCGCATCTTCCGGCACGCCGGATAGCATGTTCCAGATGGCCATCAGGCGGTGCAGTCGGTCACGCCCGATGGTGTACAGGGCCATTCCTTGGTCGGCGTCAGCGGGGCGGGTTTCCATCTCAATCTTCCTCCGGGGTGGGCAGTTTGGCGGCGTGGAACAGCCAGCACTTCACGGTCTTCTTCTCGTGCTGCGAATGCACGCTGCGGTTGGCGGCAATGAAGCGCCGGGCATTCCCGGCGGGCAGCAGCTTTTTCAGCGCGCCGATGTCGGGGGTGGGCTGGCCGCAGTTGCGGCAGGCCTCCAGAAACTGGTTGAAGTTCACGGCAATCACGCCGTCGCGCCGGTCGTGGTTCAGCGGGTCCAACCGCGAGGTGGTCTTGGTCAGCTGGATGGACAGGTAGTCGTAGGTGTCCCAGAACTGCTCCACCAGCGGGTGGTCCGCAGCCAGGCGTTGCTCCCGCGCCTTGGCCCGCAGGAACAGGTATTCGGTTAGCCCTTCGCGCAGGTAGTCCGACATGGTGGGAAACAGCACCTTCAGGGCGTGGCCGCACGCGGCAATCTGCGCATGGTTCTTGATGATGCGCTCGTTCTTCAGGGCGCCGCTGTCGGTGTAGCGGGTTTCGATGCTGTCGAAGGCCGCCGCGTAGGCGTCCAGAATCTCGCGTTCGCGCGACAGGGCCACGCCCAGAAAACCGCCCACGTCCGCCGCCGTCTGCCGCTCGAACCACCGGGCCACGTCGCGCGTGCCGGTCTTGTGGTGCTTCTTGTCGGCGTGGCAATGCACGATGCGCTGCAACAGCGCCTCCGACCCGTCCACCTCGGCATTCTGGCTGATGACCAGCGACGCCTGGAACAGGTGCTCCTCCACGTCGTTGGAGCGCCGGGCCACGCCCAGCGTGCCGGTGCCGCGCCCGTTGTAGAAGGGCTTCACCTCGTCAAAGCCGAATTGCCGCTGCTTGGCGTCCTTGTCGCCGTTGTCGCGGTCCGATTCGATGATGACCACCGGCAGGTTGCTCACCTGCGAAAAGGCGCGCCGCCGCCCGGCGGGGGTGGCCTTCAGCAGGTCGAAGCCTTCGTAGTCGTCGCGGCCCACGCACTTCCACAGAAACTCCAGGATGGTGGACTTGCCCGCGCCGGGTTCGCCGGTCAGTTCCAGGAAGGGGAACGTCTTGTGCCGCGCGCGGATCTGCTGCACGAACAGCGACCCCAGCCAGTAGGCCAGCGTGGCCAGCCCCTGCCAGTGGAAGGCCTTGGCGTAGTTGTCCAGCCAGTCCGGCGTGAAGCGGCCATCGGTGCGGATGTACACGCCGTTCAGCATGGACTTCACGCCGCGCCGGTTCACCTCGAAGTAGCCGTGCTTGTTCACGGCCAGCTTGCGGCCCTTGCTCCATGCGTGCTCCTGAAATATCCACGCGTCGGATTCGCGGTCGTAGCCCACGAAGGGCAGCGCGCTCACGGTGGTCATGCGGTTGTTCAGCCAGCGGTCGCGCAGGATCTTCAGCTGCCGGGCGTCGCCGTCAAAGGTGCCCCCGCGCGACCTGTTCAGCATGGCCTTGTGGAAGGCGTCCGGGCTGGTGATGGCCGTGCCCTCCAGCGCGATCAGGTCGTCGGCCTGGCCGTTGGCGTAGGAGATGCCGAACACGTACCGCTGCTCGTCCACCAGGGCGTCGCGCTCCATGTACAGGAACTTGGGCAACACGTTGGATATCTGGTCGATGCCGCAGTGCATGGCGAACAGGTCGCGCCCGGTGGGGGAATCGAGCACGGCGTCTATGGGGTTTGGGGGATTTGGGGGATTTGGCGGCGTGGGTGCCGCGACGGGGGCGGGCGCGGGGGTATCGGCGCCGGGGTCTGCGCCACC
>NZ_VSMK01000173.1 GCF_011682075.1 Nitratidesulfovibrio liaohensis | reverse complement strand
AACCCGCTGCCGAGACCGGGGCATCGCCCTGCGCCACCACCTGCGGCACCCCGTGCGATGCCGGGCAGGCGCCCGCGTCCGGATCGCCCCTTTCCGCCGCCGCGCGCATGGACACCCTGAAGGAACTCATCCGCGAACTGCACGCCGGTGCAGACCCGGCAACGCTGAAGGCCCGCTTTGCCGCCGCAGTGGGCGACATTTCCGGCGGGGACATCGCCCGGCTGGAACAGGCCATGGTGGCCGAGGGCCTGCCGGAGGCCGAGATAAAGCGCCTGTGCTCGCTGCATGTGGACCTGTTCAAGGGCGCGCTGGACGAGGCCCCTGCGGTTTCCGCGCCCGCCGGACACCCGGTGCGCACCTACATGGACGAAAACGCCAGGGCCATGGAAGTGGCCGACGAGATCATCTCGCAGGTGGACCGCATGCACCGCACCCCCGGTGACCGCACCTCGCCCATCGACGAGATGGCCTGGTCTTTCAGCAGCCGCTACGTAAAGGAACTGCTGGAAGACCTGGCCCATATCGAGGTGCACTACACCCGCAAGGAAAACCAGCTGTTCCCCCTGCTGGAGGAAAACGGCATAGAGGCCCCGCCCAAGGTCATGTGGGAAGTGCACGACGACATCCGCGCGCTGTTCAAGACCGCCCGCGCGGCCATGGAAAACCTGGCCGCCACGGCAGCCGCGCTGGCCGCGCGCGACGCGGCCGAGGCCGTGAAGGACATGGTCTACAAGGAAGAGAAGGTGCTCTTCCCCATGGCCCTGGAATCGCTGACCGAAGCCCAGTGGGCGCGGGTGCGCCACGGCGAGGACGAAATAGGCTACGCGTGGGTGACGCCCGGTGACGAATGGACGCCGCAGGCGACCGACCTGGCGGGCCTGACGGACACGGCTGACCGGACGCGCGCCGCCAGTTCCGCGCAACTGGTGCAACTGGACACCGGCGCGCTGGCCCCCAACGTGCTCAACCAGATGCTGCGCAGCCTGCCGGTGGACCTCAGCTTCGTGGATGCCGACGACCGGGTGGCCTACTATTCCGACGTGCCGCACCGCATCTTTCCGCGCAGCGCGGCGGTTATCGGGCGCAACGTGCGCAACTGCCACCCGCCGAAATCCGTGCACATGGTCGAGGACATCCTGGCCAAGTTCAAGGCTGGCGAGCGGGACACGGCGGAATTCTGGATAGAGCTTGGCGGGCGCTTCCTGCACATCCGCTACTTTGCGGTGCGCGACACCGACTCCACCTATCTTGGCTGCCTGGAAGTGTCGCAGGACGTCACGGACATCCGCGCCCTGACCGGCCAGCGCCGCCTGCTGGAATGGAGCTGACGCACACCCCTTGCCGCCCGGCGCCCCATTTCCGGAACGGGCACGAACGGGCGGAATGCCCAGAACCATCAGAAAGGCCCGGCGAAAACCGCCGGGCCTTTTTCGTGCCCCGTCATGAAGAATCCTTGCGCATCGGCTAAAGTTGTGTCCTAGTTGACCGAAAAAGTCCTGTACGCACGTATGGTGCCCGTTACCTGCCCACCACCTGCCCATCCCGCACGCACCACACACGGACACCTGCAACCATCCCTGGGGGGACCGCCCGATGACCATACGCCAAAAACTCATCTACGGCCTCGGCACGCTCACCCTGCTCAACCTGGTCATGGGCGTGGCCATGGTATTGGCCCTCGGCAACATCAACATGCTTGTGGACGAACTGGTCTCCAAGCACGTGGAACTGGAAGAGACCGTGTACGCCATGCAGCACGATGTGAGCCAACTGCGCCGCTACGAAAAGGACACCCTGCTCAACATCGCCAATGCAGAACGGCTGCGCGGCTACCTGCCCCGGCACGAAAAGGCCGCCGCAGACCTTGCCGCCCACACCGATGCCGCCGAACGCAAGCTGCGCACCATTCCGGAACTGACCAACCTGTTGCAGCAGGTGGCCGCCATCCGCTCGCTGAGCGGGCCGTATCTGTCCGCCTTCTCCAGTCTGACCCGTGAGGCCCCCGCTGCCGGGCTTTCCGCCGAGCAGGCCAACATCCGCTTCGACACCGGGCGCGAACAGGCCCACAAGCTGGAGCAGGCCATCGACGAGTTAACCAAGGCCACCATCGAGGCCACCCGTGAACACGCGGAAGAAACCAACGACACCGGGTCCATGCTGCGCACCGGCGCGGCCGTGGCGTTCTCTTTGACCGTGCTGCTGGGCGGCCTGCTGGCCGTGGGGCTGTACCGCACCATTCAGGCCCCGTTGGCGGCCCTGACCGACTTTGGCAGACGCATCGCGGATGGCGACTTCGAATACAAGAGCTCCTTCCGCTTCACGGCGGAAATGGGCCAGCTGCATGAAACCATCACCCACATGGTGGACGCCATCCGCGAACGGGTGGCCTACAACCGGGCCATCATCAACCGCGTGCCCGATCCCATCATCGTCACCGGGCCGCGCCGCAACATCCGCGCCCTGAACAGCGCCGCCTGCGCCCTGCTGGGCCATGCGGAAGACGACCTGATAGGCAAGCCGCTGGGTAGCTACCAGGGGGCGGACGTGTACGGCGCGGAGCCACCCATCGACCGTCTGGCCCGCACCAGCGAGGCCGAAACCCAACTGGACTTCACCCGGCAGACAGGCGGCGAGACGCGCTACTTCCATTCCCGCGCGGCCACGGTGCGCAAGCCCGACGGCACGCTGGTGGGGTACATGGAAATCCGCCAGGACATCACCGCCGTGAAGCGCGGCGAACTGGAAGCGCTGGAACGCAGCGAACGCATTGCCGGGGTGGCCCGCGATGCCGACGCCATTGCCACCACCGTGGCCGATGCCGCCAGCCAGCTTTCCGACCGGGTGGGCGAGGCCGCGCGCGGGGCCGACAGGCAGTTGCAGCGCAGTTCCGAATCGGCCACCGCCATGGACGAAATGGCCGCAACGGTACGAGAGGTGGCCCGCAACGCCTCGGACACCAACCGCACCACGGCGGAAATGTCCGAAAGGGCCAAGCAGGGCGCGGACATCGTGGAAAAGGTGGCCGCCGCCATCGAAGGGCTGGGCAGCCATTCGCGCGAACTGCGCAGCGAAATGGAAAAACTGGGCACCCAGGCCAGCGACATCGGCAACGTGCTGGGGGTCATCAGCGACATTGCCGACCAGACCAACCTGCTGGCCCTGAACGCGGCCATCGAGGCGGCCCGCGCCGGGGATGCCGGGCGCGGCTTTGCCGTTGTCGCCGACGAGGTGCGCAAGCTGGCGGAAAAGACCATGAACGCCACCCGCGAGGTGGAGGCGGCCATCGGGGGCATTCAGCAATCGGCCCGGCGCAGCGCGGAAGCCACGGACGTTGCCGTGCGCGGCGTGACCGACAGTCAGGCCCTGGCCAACGAGGCGGGCGGCATGCTGCAGGAAATCGTGCACGCGGTGCAGCAGGCATCCGACCAGGTGAACTCCATCGCCACCGCCGCCGAACAACAGGCCGCCACCGGCGATGAACTGAACCGCATCATCGCCGAGGTGAACGAAATATCCGGCTCCACGGCCATGCGCATGTCCGAGGCGGAAACCGCCATCGCCGAGCTTTCGGCCCAGGCAGCCGCCCTGCGGCGGCTGATGGATTCCATGAAGTAGGCGGACCTGCGTGATCTGCGGCTGCGGGCGCGGGTGAGCGCGCGGCATCCGGAGGCATCTGGGGACGCTCCCGGACGATGGCATACGGCGACGGACGGAGACCACTCCCATAATGAAAAGACACAAGGCCCCCGGCACACGCCGGGGGCCTTGTCATTCCACGCCACTCGCGCCACACGCACCGTGCATCACCGCCCGCATCCATCATCCACGGCGGTGCCGTGCCCTTGCACTCCGCTGTTCCATGTCCTCCGCTGCCTCTTGTCCTCGTCCGCCGTCCCCGCCCCTACAGCCCCAGCACGTCCAGCATTGCCAGCCGCAAATCCTCCACGCTTTCGGCGCGAATGATGGCATCGGCCTCGGCATAGGTGATGGCATTCAGGTCCAGCGCTTCCGGTTCGGGCGCGCGCGGGCCCGCCCCCTCCTGCGCCAGCGCCGCGTATTCCGCGTCCAGCGCAGCCTGCGTCGGCGCCGCCGCCTCCAGCCCCCAGGCCACAATGGTCACGTCCCAATCCGTTTCCGGGCCGCACGCCAGTTCCCACGCGCCTTCGGGGGCATCGGGGTACAGGCGGCACAAGGCCTCGTGCATGCGTTCGTTGTGCATCGTCCTACCTCACGCGCATCACGGTCAGATTGTTCGCCGCCGCCGCACCGCCAGCGGCCAGCGTGCTCGGCCTCACGGTCACCCGTACCACCGCCCCGGCGGTCAGTTGCCGCACAGCCCGCAGTTGCAGGGCGTCCTGTATGACCATCTGGCAGTAGTCCACCGATTCCAGAACGTTGACCCCGTTAACGGTAATCCACCCCCACGCGACGGACGACGCGGCACCGCTGTAAAGCGCAACCACTGCCGTCAGTTCGTACACGCCGTCCTCCGGAATGACGATGGACAGGGAGCCGTCACCGGCACCCGGCCAGTTCTCCCCGATGCTGGCCTGCGCCCCGTTGTTCGACACCACGGTCGTCGCATTCGCCGGAAACGACTGCTGGGTGCTGTTGTTCGGGTACACGGTGCAGAACCGCCCCACGTTGGGGCTGACAACCGCCGCCATGGCATCCAGCCTGCCCATCACCCCC
Source organism: Nitratidesulfovibrio liaohensis (assembly GCF_011682075.1). Lineage (GTDB taxonomy): Bacteria > Desulfobacterota > Desulfovibrionia > Desulfovibrionales > Desulfovibrionaceae > Cupidesulfovibrio > Cupidesulfovibrio liaohensis. The sequence goes on along the minus strand of NZ_VSMK01000173.1, from coordinate 618 downwards.
GCCACGTCCACCGGCACGGCGGTGCCGGGCGCGTGGTACGCCTTGATGCACGTCACCACGGCGATGTTGCGGGGGCGGGTTTCCGTGTCTCCGGTGGCGGATGTTTCCGGAGTATCGTAGCCGCCCGTGTTGACGGACCCGGCCCCGCGCTGCAGGGAGGCAGAGGCGATGAACCGCGAATACGCATGCGTGTGCGCCTTCAGGGTGTCCGCCTGAAAGCTGCCCACCGCGCGCCCGGCATCCACGCCGCGCCCAAGGTCGGCCCCGCGCCGGAATTCGCCGCGCAGATCGGGCAGGGTGGCGGAAAGGGCCACCGTGCCCCCGGTCAGGTAGGTGACCAGGTCCGGATACGCCGCCCGCGTCACCACCTGCCCGGCGCAGACCACAAACCCCACCGGCACCGTATTCACGGGAAAGTCCAGAATGGCTCCGATGGGCACGAACGCGGCGGAGGCCAGCACGTCCTGCCGGGCATCCGCCACGGCCTGGGCCACTTCTCCGTGCAGCTGCTGCACTCCGGTCAGGGTCGCATCGGCGCTGGTGGCTGCGGATTCCGCCCGTGCCGCGCTGGCCGTGGCGGACGCCGCCTGCCCCTGCGCGTCCAGAGCCGCCAGTTCC
>NZ_VSMK01000172.1 GCF_011682075.1 Nitratidesulfovibrio liaohensis | reverse complement strand
GAACGGCCCGGCGAACACGTGGGCCCGCTGCGGCCATGCCGCAAGGCCCCAGCCGCGCACGGGCACCATGTCGGCCAGGGCTTCCAGCACCGAGGCGCCGGAATCCGCCGCCAGCCTGCGGTGCAGGGTCATGGCCACGCCGTCGTCCACGCCTTCGCGCGTCAGGTATTCCAGGGCCACTCGCTGGCGGGGGGTAAGGTCTTCCATGCGCAGGGCGGGCTTCATCAGCGCGAACAGGTGCTCCTTCATCTGGCTCCATTCGCGGTGCCATTCCTCCCAACCGGGGGGAACGGGGCCGCCGGGGCCACCAGGCGCGACAGAACCGCCAGAACCGGCGGCAACGCCGGGCGCGGCCGCATGCTCGATGCCCACGCTCATCTCGTGCCACGTGCGGTCGCCCTCTCGGCATTCGCGCGAGGACAGGATGACCGCGTCCGGGCCGAGTTCGGCCTTGATCTTCGCCAGCACCGCCGTCGCGTTCCGGCCTGTGTACGTCTTGATCTGCATCAGAGCATTTCGACCTTGAAGTTGTAACCGTTGCAGAAAAATGCTCTGGCAGCGCGCCCGGCGCTGCCCACCGCGGGAATCTCTAGCTCTGGGGGGCTGTTTCCGAATTAGGATTTTCGTTCGTTGGCAAGTAAAACGAGCCTGTCATGAGGGAGCATACTCTTCTCCTATTTGACCGAAATGGCAGGTGAAGTTTGACGCAGCCAACGGGCGAAAGGACAATGTGGAAACAGCCCCCTAGTCAAAGGCTACGCTCCCCACGGCCTGCAAGCGGATGTCAGAAGGAATCTCGGCCTGCGAAATGACGGGGACGTTGGGAAGAAAGCGCATCAGCAACTGGGCCAGATGGGGCCGGGCCACGGGCGAGGCCAGGATGACCGGCTGCCCGTCGGTGTTCACGGCGCGCTCCACCGCGTTGTTCACGCGCTGGATGAGCCGCTGGGCGATGCCGGGGTTGAGCGCCAGGTAGTTGCCGCCGTCGGTCTGGCGGATGGCTTCCTGCACGGTCTTTTCCACGGCCTGGTCCAGGGTGACGATGGGCAGGCCGCCCTCGCTGTCCATGTACTGCTTGACTATGGAGCGGGCCAGGCGCTCGCGCACGTATTCGGTCAGGGTGTCGGCGTTCTTCACCGCCGGGCCGTAGTCGGCCAGGGTTTCCGCGATGGTCAGCAGGTCGCGGATGGAAACGTTTTCGCGCACCAGGTTCTGCAGCACCTTCTGCACCGTGCCCAGCGGCAGGATGCCGGGCACCAGCTCTTCCACGGCCTTCGGCGCGTGCTTGGCCAGGTTGTCCAGCAGGCCCTGCACTTCCTGGCGGCCCAGGAAGTCACCCAGGTGGCGCTTGAACACCTCGGTGAGGTGGGTGGCGATGACCGTGGACGGGTCGACCACGGTATAGCCCGCCAGCATGGCTTCTTCCTTCTGCGATTCGGGTATCCACAGCGCGGGCAGGTTGAAGGCCGGTTCGCGCGTTTCGATGCCCCGGATGCGGTGCTTGGCGTTGCCCGGGTCCATGGCCAGGTAGTGGTCCACGAGGATTTCCGCCGAGGCCACCTGGTTGCCCTTGACCAGCACGCAGTACTGGCCGGGCTTCAGCTGCAGGTTGTCGCGCAGGTGCAGCGAGGGCACCACCACGCCCATGTCCAGGGCGAACTGGCGGCGGATGGAGCGGATGCGCGACAGCAGGTTGCCGTTCTGGTCCTCGTCCACCAGGGGGATCAGGCCGTAGCCCACTTCCAGTTCCAGGGTGTCGAGGGGCAGCAGGGTCTGCACCTCTTCCGGCGTATCCAGCGAATCGCCCTTCTTCTTGCCCTTGGCGCCCTTGCCGCCCTTGGCTTCGGCGGCGGCCTCCGCGTCCTGCTTGTCACCCACCAGGCGCGACATGCCGTACAGGCCCGCGCCAAAGGTCAGGAACGGCAGCGTGGGCAGGCCGGGCACCAGGGCGAACAGCATCAGCACGCCGGACACCAGCTTGAGCGCGCGCGAGTTGTAGGACAGCTGGCCCACGAATTCCTCGCCCATCTTCGCTTCCGCCGCCGCGCGCGACACGATGAGGCCCGCCGCCGTGGAAACGATGATGGAGGGAATGGTGGCCACCAGGCCGTCACCGATGGACAGCAGGGTGTAGGTGGTCAGCGCGTCGCGCCACTCCATGTCCTTCTGGAACACGCCGAGCAGGATGCCGCCGATGACGTTGATCATCGTGATGAACATGCCCGCGTTCACGTCCCCCTGCACGAACTTGCCCGCACCGTCCATGGCGCCGTAGAAGTCGGCTTCCTTGCGGATGTTGGTGCGGCGGGCGGTGGCTTCTTCCTCGTCGATGAGCCCGGCGTTCAGGTCGGCCTCGATGGCCATCTGCTTGCCGGGCATGGCGTCCAGGGTGAAGCGCGCGGCCACTTCGGCGATGCGCGTGGTGCCCGCCGTGATGACGATCTTGTTCAGGATGAACAGGATCATGAAGATGACCGCGCCGATGACGTAGTTGCCGCCCACCACGAATTCGCCGAAGGCCTGGATGACCTGGCCCGCCGCGTCGGTGCCTTCGTCGCCGTGCAGCAGGATGAGGCGGGTGGAGGCCACGTTGAGCGCAAGGCGCAGCAGGGTGGTGACCAGCAGCAGGGAGGGGAAGATGGAAAATTCCAGCGGCGAGAGCATGAACATGGAGGTGACCAGAATCACCAGCGAGAGCGAGATGCTGAGCGAAAGCAGCATGTCCAGGAAGAACGTGGGCAGCGGCACCAGCATCACGAACAGGATCGTGACGACGCCGCCCGCCAGCAGCAGGTCGCCCTGCTTGGCGAAGCGCTGGTAGTCGATCTTGGGGGCGTATCCTGGTTTGGCAGCCATGTTCTTGACACCCTCCGGAGTGGTCCGGGTTTCGCTTCAGGTTCGCTGCGCGGGGGCTACGATGCGCGCCCCGCCTTGAATTTCCACAGGCTGGCCAGAACGGTGGCCACGGCCTGGAACAGTTCGGCGGGAATCATGTCGCCGACTTCCACCGCTTTATACAAAGCCTGTGCCAGCGGCTTGTTCTCGCGGATGGGCACGCCGTGCTCGCGGGCCACTTCCTTGATCTTCTGGGCCAGGTTGTCCGCGCCCTTGGCCAGCACGATGGGCGCCGGGGCTTCGGTGGCGTCGTAGCGCAGGGCGATGGCGAAGTGGGTGGGGTTGGTGATGACCACGTCGGCCTTGGGCACGTCCTGCAACATGCGCTTGGCCATCATCTGCATCATCTTGCGGCGCTGCTGGGCGCGCACCACGGGGTCGCCCTCGGCCTGCTTGCGTTCGTCCTTGGTTTCGTCCTTGGTCATCTTCAGGTTTTCCTCATAGCTCCAGCGGGTATACCAGAAGTCCGCTATGGCTATGATGAACATGGGCACCAGGGCGTAGCGCACCATGTCCCACCCGGTTTTCAGCATGTACGCGCCAATGCCCTGGGCGTCGGAGTAGTACAGGGGCAGAAAGTTGTGCATCTCGCGCCGGATGATGAGGTACGGCGCAACACCGATGAACAGGGCCTGCAACAGGCTCTTGCCCAGGCGCACGAACGTTTCGGGCGAGGCGAACATGCGCTTCAGCGCCGCAAGGATGTTGAAGCGCGACCAGTTGAACTTGAAAACCTCGGTGGTCCACAGCTTGCCCACCTGCAACCGCAGCACCAGCCACGCCGTGAACCCGATGAACAGCATGATGGGCAGCAGCATGGCCGCCAGTTCTCCGGCCAGCCACATGAGCAGCTTGATGACGTTCTGCTGGTTGGGATTGAAGCCGAAGGCGTTGCCCAGGAAATGCCGGAACAGGGTCTGCATGTCCTTGGCCAGGAAGTCGATGTAGAACAAAAGGCCCACCGAGCCCGCCAGAATGGTCAGAGCCTTGGTGAGTTCCTGTGATTTAGGGACATTGCCCTTGTTGCGGGCCTTGTTGCGACGTTTTGGCGTCGCTTTTTCGGTCTTGCTCGGATCGCGCTGCGCCATGGCAGCCCTCCGTCAGGGTTCCGTCCGCGCCGCCCCGACGTGCGGGGAGCGGTGCGGTGCCCGGTCAGCGGTTCAGCAGGGGGCTGGCCGCCTGCAGCAGGTGCAGCATCATGGGGTCCATGCCCACGATGAATTCGCGGATCTTGTCGGCCATGATGGTGAACAGCATGCCGATGAAGAAGAAGCCCACGGCGATCTTGAGCGGAAAGCCGATCATCAGCAGGTTCATCTGCGGGGCGGCGCGGGCCATGAGCGCCAGGGCCAGCTCCACCAGAAACAGCGAGACCAGCACCGGCGCGGCGATCTTGGCGGCCAGCACGAACATGGAACCGGACAGGGCCAGGACTTCCTTCACCAGCGGGGGGGTAAGCAGCAGGCCGCCCGCTGGCACCAGTTCGAAGGTGCGCACGAAAGCCCGCAGCATGTACAGGTGCCCGTCCAGCACCAGAAAGCTGAGCATGGCCACCATGTACAGCAGATGCGAGGTGATGCTGACGCTGGCCCCGGTCAGCGGGTCGGCCAGGGTGATCATGGTGAAGCCCATCTGGGTGGCCAGCAGCTGGCCGCCGGTCTGGATGCCCGCGAACAGGAAGTGCACGGTCATGCCCAGCATCAGCCCCATGATCAGTTCGCCCGCCAGCAGCACGACGAGCGAAAAGGGATGGGTGGGCATCTGCCCGCCCGGCAGGGACACGTGCGGCCACAGCGCCAGGGTGAACACCATGCACAGCGCCACCTTGACCTGCATGGGGGCCGCCTCTCCCCCGAAGAAGGGCAGCAGGAACAGCACCAGGCTCACCCGCATGAAGGTGAGCACGAAGCTGAGCATGGCTGCGGCGTCGAACGCGAAGATATCCATGCGCGCGGCACAGCAAGATGCGGGCCATGCCGCCGGACCGGACTGCGGACAGTCTTGGGCCACAAGGCCACGGCTGCGGCGGAAGGGGCCGGAAGGGGACGCGGCGACGCCCACGGCACGATCACGGAACGGCCTTGGAGCGGACCATGGCCAAAAATCCGTCGCGGGCGGAACCGGCCGCCCCCCACCCATCCCACCGGCCCGGCAACCGCGCTGGACACAAGCCCCCTTCGAAGGCATCCTGTGGGCATGCTCGGCACCCCCATGCATTCCGGCGGGGGTGCGCCCAAGCCCTACGGTGAGACCATGCCCGACACACCAGATACCGATACGCCAGAGACCCCCACCGCAGCCGGTGGCCCCGCAGGTACGGGCGGCCCCGGTACCCCTGCCCCGCCGCTGCCCCCGCCTGGCCAATCTGGTGACGACGAGTGAGATAACAGGGGCTGTGGGTGTGATATAACCGGGATGAGGCGGGACCA
>NZ_VSMK01000171.1 GCF_011682075.1 Nitratidesulfovibrio liaohensis | reverse complement strand
CCCGCTCGGAGAGGACGCGCCCGCAGGCGCAGCCAGCAGCAGGTCGCAGGCCGTGGCAAGGGCCACGCCCGCCGCCCTGCCCCCGTCCGGGGTGGCCTGACCCACCTGCACGCGAATGTCGGCAAGCCCCGGCGGTTCATACAGGTACACGCCGGGGACGGCTGACTCGCCAGACGGGGCCAGCACACGCGCCGGGTCGTCCACCCGTGTCCAGAAGGGGGCGCCCCCCGCGAACGAAAGATGCGCCCGCAAAGAGGCTTCCGCCCCCAGCAGCAGCAATACCCGGCTTGCCAGATGGGCAGGCAGGGGACCAGACAGCAGGCGGCACGCCAGTTCCGGCCCGAGGCCGTTGGCATCGCCAAGGGTTATCAGCAACGGTTCCGCACGCATGCCGCACAGGCTATGCGCATTCGCGCGGGCTGTCCATATGCCTATGGGTGCGCGCGCCCCTTGCGCATGGCGTATGGCCCGTTCGCGGGAGACAGGCTGGATGCCACATGCGAAAGGCGGCAACAGGCCGAAGCCTGCCGCCGCCGTGCATGTTTCCCGAAGCCGTACCGCCGTCAGCGCCGCAATTCCACGTCCGCATGGATGCCGCCGCCCGGCAGGGCATAGGCATGGGCGATGTGCTCGGTGTTGCAGTGCACGCCGTAGCGCCCCTGCCGGTCCAGCATGATCAGCCCGGCGTGGCCCGCCACCCGGCGATGCAGCAGTTCGATGGCCCTGCGGGCGGCGTCATCGGGGGATGCGCCGCCATCGCGCAGGAAGTCGCAGGCGGAACGGGTCATCAGCACCCGGATGATGCCTTCGCCGAAGCCGGTGGCGGAAGCCCCGCCGGTTTCGTTGTCCGCGTAGGTGCCCGCGCCGCACAGGGGGGAATCGCCCACCCGTCCGGGCCGCTTCATGGGGGTGCCGCCGGTGGAGGTGGCGGCGGCGATGTTGCCAGCCGCATCCAGTGCCACCGCCCCCACCGTGCCCTTGGGCATGGCCGGTTCCGGCCCCACCGGGCAGTGGCACGTGGTGCCGTCCGTGGAAGCCGTTTCCCCGGCTGCCCCGTTCACCCCGGCCTGGGGCCGGAAGGCGTCGTGGGTGGAAAAGCCCGCGCGGGCGCGCAGTTCGTTGTACAGGCGCACTTCGCGCTCCACCACCAGTTCGGCGGGGTCGATGGCTCCAATGCCCGCCTCGTGCGCGAAACGCTCCGCCCCTTCACCCACCAGGAAGCAGAATTCGGTGTCCATGACCTTGCGGGCGATGTCCACGGGGTGCAGGAAGTTGCGCACCGCCGCCACGGCCCCGAAGTTCAGGGTGGCCCCGTCCATGATGGCGGCGTCCAGTTCGATCTGCCCGTCGGCGTTCAGCACGGCCCCGCGCCCTGCGTCGTAGGTGGGGTCGGCCTCCAGCACGTTGACGGCCAGGCGCACGGCCTCCAGCGCGGGCATGCCGCGTTGCAGTTCGTTCCATACGGCGTCCACCGCCGCGCGGCACCCGTCGATGTGGGCCTTCTGCCGGTCGGCGGGGATGGTCCACGCGCCGCCGTGCACGATGATTCTCGGTTCGGTCATGTGTGTCTCTGCGGTTCCGGAATGCGCCCGCGCGGCGTGCCTCATGCACTCTGCGAGGACGGGGCGGAATCTACGCAATTGCGGACCGAAGGTGAAGGGGAAAGGCGGGGGAAAGGGCAAGGGAAGGGAGACAGGCCACGCGGGCATGCGGGAAGGACGTACCCCCTTTTGCATACAGCACGAATCGTCGTGCCTCTGGCGCTGCGTTCGGGCTACCCCGGCATCAGGGCCACCCCCGCCAGCGGCGGCAGGGTCAGCACAAGGTGATGCCCCCCGCTCCACTCGTCGGTGCGGGCCTGCAATTCGCCGCCGTTGCCCACGTTGGATCCGCCGTAGTACTCGCTGTCGGTGTTCAGCACCTCGCGCCAGGTACCGCCCCTGGGCGCGGGCACCCGGTAGTATTCGCGCACCACCGGGGTGAAGTTGAACACCCACAGCACGGGCGGCGCGCCTTCTCGGTCGGGGCACTGCCGCACGAAGCTGATCACCGAGCCGCCCCAGTCGGAAAAGTCCATCCAGCGAAAGCCCGTCCATTCGTGGTCGTGCGCGTGCATGGCCGGTTCGCGCCGCAGGATTCCGTTCAGGTCGCGCAGCAGGGCGTGGATGCCTCCGTGCGCCGGGAACTGGTACAGGCACCAGTCCAGCGCGCGGCTTTCGTCCCACTCGTTCCACTGGCCGAACTCGCCACCCATGAACAGCAGCTTCTTTCCCGGATGCGCCCACATGTAGGCATACAGCGCGCGCAGGCTGGCCTGCTGCTGCCAGGCGTCGCCGGGCATCTTGGACAGCAGCGCGCCCTTGCCGTGCACCACCTCGTCATGCGAGAGCGGCAGCACGAAATTCTCGGTGAAGGCGTACAACAGCGAAAAGGTCAGCGCGTTGTGGTGGTAGGCGCGGTGCACCGGCTCGTGCCGGAAGTAGTCCAGAGTGTCGTGCATCCAGCCCATGTTCCACTTGAAGGTGAAGCCAAGGCCGCCGGTGTACACCGGGCGGGACACCCCCGGCCAGGCCGTGGATTCTTCCGCTATGGTCATGGCACCGGGGAACTGCCCGTGCACCACCACGTTCAACTGGCGCAGGAACTCCACGGCGTCCAGGTTCTCTCGCCCGCCGTGATCGTTGGGCAGCCAGTCGCCGTCCTCGCGCGAGTAGTCGAGGTAGAGCATGGAGGCCACGGCGTCCATGCGCAGCCCGTCGATGTGAAATTCGCGCAGCCAGTACAGGGCGTTGGCCAGCAGAAAGTTGCGCACCTCGTGCCGACCGTAGTTGAAGATGAAGGTGCCCCAGTCCGGGTGCTCGCCCCGGCGGGGGTCCAGGTGCTCGAACAGGGCCGTGCCGTCGAAGCGGCCAAGGCTCCAGTCGTCCTTGGGAAAGTGCGCGGGCACCCAATCGAGAATGACCCCTATGCCCGCCTGGTGGCAGCGGTCCACGAAACGCTTGAAGTCTTCCGGCGTTCCGTGGCGCGACGTGGGCGCGTAATAGTGCCCGGTCTGGTAGCCCCACGACTGGTCCAGCGGGTGTTCCGCCACGGGCAGCAGTTCTATGTGGGTGAAGCCAAGATCGCGCACGTGCGGAATCAGCCCGTCGCCCAGTTCGTCCCACGACAGGAAGGGATGCCCCCCCACGCCCGTGCCGTCGGTCTTGCGCTGCCACGACCCCGCGTGCACCTCGTAGATGGACACGGCCTGCCGCAGCGGCGGCCCCGCCTCTGCGCGGCGCTGCATCCAGTCGTCGTCGGCCCACTGGTGATTGTCTATGTCCCAGGCCACGGCGGCCACGCCGGGGCGCATTTCTGCGTACAGGGCGAAGGGGTCCGTCTTGTAGACGATGCGCCCGCCGCCCGCATCCCCGGTGCGGATGCCGAACTTGTACAGCGCGCCCTTGCGCATGCCGGGCACAAAGGCCGCCCACACGCCGGAAACGCCCACCGGATACAGCGGATATTCGCCCCAGCGCCAGTCGTTGAAATCGCCCACCAGATACACCTCGCGGGCGGACGGCGCCCACACGGCCACCCGGTAGCCTTCCGCGCCATCCTGCACCAGGGGATGCGCGCCGAGCACCCGGTAGAGGTCCCAGTGTTCGCCCTTGCCGAACATGTACAGGTCGAAGGGCTCGATGAAGGCGGGGTGGGTAAGCTGCATGGCGTGTTCGTCCAGTGGCTTGGGGTCAACCGGTTCGGAAGGAGACAGGGGGGGCGGTTGCGGCGGGCCGGAATCAGGAAAAATCGAATCCCAGTTGCCGGTACAAATTCACGTAGCTGCGCCCGGCCCGTTCCCACGAAAAGTCCTGGCGCATGGCACGGGTCATCATGGCGCGCCAGCCTTCGGTGTCGTGTTCCCAGTAGTGCACGGCGTCCAGGATGGCTTCGAGGAACAGTTGCGGGTCTGAACGCCCGAAGGTGAAGCCGGTGGCCTCGGGCGACGGCCACGGCACGATGGTGTCACGCAGGCCGCCCACGGCGGTGGCCACGGGCGGGGTGCCGTAGCGCAGGGCGTACATCTGGGTCAGGCCGCAGGGTTCGTAGCGCGAGGGCATGAGAAAGATGTCGCTGCCCGCCTGGATGCGGTGGGCCAGGTCTTCCGTGTAGCCCACGATGACGCACAGCCTGCCCCGGTAGGTTTCCATCAGGTCCAGCGCCCGCGCCTCGTGCGCAAGGTTGCCCTCGCCCAGGATGATCACGCCCACGTTGCGCTCCATGAGCCGGGGCACGATGTCCAGCAGCAGGTCTATGCCCTTCTGGCCGCGCAGCCGCCCGATGAAGCCCAGCACGGGCCGGTGGGCCAGTTCCGGCGCAAGGCCCAGTTCATCCAGCAGGGCCGTCTTGCAGCGCTGCTTGCCTGCAAAGCCCTGCGGATCGTCAGGCCCGTAGCGGCACGGCAGGAACTTGTCCTGCGCCGGGTTCCAGATGCCGTAGTCCGCCCCGTTCAGGATGCCGTGCAGCGCGTGCTGGCGGGCCAGGAGGATGCCCTCCAGCCCGCAGCCATAGGCAGGCCCCAGGATTTCGCGGGCGTAGCTGGGGCTGACCGTGGTGACCATGTCGGCATAGGCGATGCCAGCCTTCAGCAGGTTGAAGTCGCCCCAGAATTCCACCCCGCTCATGGTCCACGCCTGCGGCGGCAGGCCGCAGCCGGTGAACAGCCGGGAGGCGAACCGCCCCTGGAAGGCCAGGTTGTGGATGGTCATGACGCTGCGCGTATCGGCCCAGAACGGGTCGGTCTGCCGCCAGAAATGCAGATAGGCGGGCACCAGCCCACTCTGCCAGTCGTTGGCGTGCAGCACGGCGGGCGGCGTGCCCAGACGGCGCAGCAGCGCCATGACGGCACGACAGAAGAAGATGAACCGCTCGCAGTTGTCGAAATAGTCGCCCTTGTGGTCGTTGTAGTAGTAGCGGCGGTCGAAGTATTCGCCACGGTGCACGAAGTACACCTTCATGCCGTGGTAGTCGGCCTCGTAGACGTCGCAGGTGATGGGGGCCCACGGGTAGCCCACGTGGCAGTCGGAAATGGTCAGGTGAATGCCGTAGTCCGCCGTGCGCAAGCGGCCATAGAACGGCGTGATCACCGAAGTGGGCACGCCCATTCGGTGCAGGGCCAGGGGTTGCGCGCCCAGCACGTCGCCAAGCCCCCCGCTCTTGGAGAAGGGATACATTTCCGAGGTGACGAAAACGACCTCACGTCGCATGATCGCGCGTTCCTCCCCTTGCGCGCGCGGCGTTTCCGCGCGACGCGTTGCGCGCCTTCCGGCGCGTGCGTCCCCATCTTGCCGGGGCGGCGGCCCCGGCAAGACCATTGCCCCGCCAGGCGGGGCG
>NZ_VSMK01000170.1 GCF_011682075.1 Nitratidesulfovibrio liaohensis | reverse complement strand
CGTGGCGGGCACCCTGGGCGCCCGCACGGTGCAATCCCAGGCCGCCGACCTTGAGGCGGCACTGCGCCACGAGGCCCCGCCGGAACACACGGCGGATGTGCTGGCACGGCTGCACATCTCGCTGGATGAGGCGGTGCGGGCCATGTACGGCCTGCTGGACGAGGCGCGCCCCGGCCCGGATGGCACGACCAGCGCCGCCGTTCCCCAAGATACGAAGGACAATGCACACGTCGCCGTGCCCGCCGTCGCCCCAGTCGTCGCCCCAGTCGTCCCGCCAGTCGTCCCAGCGGACGCGCCCGCCGGATCAGGCAGCGGCCTGCCGGACAATGACCTGACGGACGGCAACGTTGCGCGCGATGGCGTTGCGGATGGACCGCCACACGCATTGCCCGATGCGCTGTCTGGTGCGCTGCCTGACGCGCTGCCTGACGCGTTCCTTGACCGGCTGGAGGCACTCATCGAGGAAGACGACAGCGAGGCAGTGGACCTTTTCAACACCCACGCGGAAGCCCTGCGCGCCGCCCTGGGGCAACCCCTGGTAACCGGCATGGGCGAGGCATTGCGCGCCTTCGAATTCGAAGCCGCCCTGGAAATGCTGCGCTCGGCCCGGCCAGCGCGCGACGGATGACCGGGCGGCGGATCACTGCACCTGACGCAACGCCGCCAAACGCCAGTCCCTTTCCGTATCTCGCCCCATGCCCCGCACCAAGTCACCCCAGCCACGAGAGGCAGCCATGCCCGACACGCCCCTTCCCCCCCTTCCCGCTGACGACGTGCGGCGCACCGTGCTGGTGGTGGACGACACCGCCGACAACCTGACCCTGCTCAGCGATCTGCTGAAGGACACCTACCGGGTCAAGGTGGCCAACAGCGGAGAAAAGGCCCTGCGCATCCTGTCATCCGGCAGCCCGCCGGACCTCGTGCTGCTGGACATCATGATGCCCGGCATGGACGGCTACACCGTGCTGCGCAGGCTGAAGGAACTGCCCGGCACGGCGGACGTGCCGGTGATCTTCCTCACCGCCCTGTCGGAAGAGGACGACGAACGCATCGGCCTGGAACTGGGCGCCGTGGACTACATCACCAAGCCGGTCAGCCCGTCCATCATGCTGGCCCGGGTGCGCACCCACCTGCAGGTCAAGACCGCCCGCGACTTCCTGAAGGACAAGAACGAATTCCTCGAGGACGAGGTGGCCCGCCGCATGCGCGAACTGGCCGCCGTACAGGACGTGACCATCATGGCCATGGCCTCGCTGGCCGAAACGCGCGACAACGAGACCGGCAACCACATTCGCCGCACCCAGCACTACGTGAAGGTGCTGGCCCAACATCTGTCCGAGCATCCGCGCTTTTCCGCCGCGCTCACGCCGGATGACATCCCCCTGCTGTTCAAGTCCGCCCCGCTGCACGACATTGGCAAGGTGGGCATTGCCGACCGCATCCTGCTGAAGCCCGGCAAGCTCACGCCGGAGGAATTCGAGGACATGAAGCGCCACCCCGCGCTGGGGCGCGACGCCATCATCGCGGCGGAAAAACAGCTGGATACGCCGGTTTCGTTCTTGCGCCACGCGCGAGAGATCGCCCACTGCCACCACGAAAAATGGGACGGAAGCGGCTATCCGCAGGGGCTTTCGGGCGACGGGATTCCCGTTTCTGCCCGGCTCATGGCCCTGGCCGACGTGTTCGACGCGCTGATCAGCCGCCGGGTATACAAGCCGCCGTTCGACATGGAGAAATCCGTGGAGATCATCCGTCAGGGGCGCGGGTCGCACTTCGACCCGGACGTGGTGGACGCCTTCCTGGCCAACCTGCAAACCTTTCGCGACATTGCCGACCGCTACGCCGACTCCGAGGAAACGCTGGAGGAAAGCCGTTCGCGCAGCGAAAAGGACAACCCGCCCCCGGGCGCGCAGGGCTGAGGCAGCGCCCCGCAATCACGACCCGCATGTGCCAGCCTGGGCTGGCCTGTGGCAACTGCCCGACGGATCAACACGAGGTAACGGGGCAAGGGGCAACGCAAGGGGACAGGGCGGACGGATGGGGCCGCAGGGGACCGGATGACGCAGGCGGCACCGTGCCCCGGCGGGCGAACCCGCCCACTCCATGCCGACCTTGCACCGGTCGGGGCCGTTTGCTAGACCAAGCGGACGTTCGGGCTTTTCGCCCTTTTTCCGCGCCCCGGCGTACACCCCCACCCCCCCAGCCATGCCAGACACGCCCACCGCTCCCACGCCCGACGGCCCCCAACCCGAGCCTGCTCAACAGGATGCCCACCAGGCTGCTCAACAGGGTGCCCCCTTGCACGGGGCAACACACCACGCGTCTCCACATCCCGAGTCCGTCCCGCCAGAGGTTGCCCTGTTCATCCGCACTTACTCGCGCTACGGCGGAGTGGAACATTTCTGCTACCGCTTCCATGAATACCTGCGCGCCCACGGCGTGCCCGTGCGCGTGCTGTGCGGCGAAATGGCCCCCGACGTGCCCGGCGCCAAGGCCCCGACCCTGCGCCAGCACGGCGACGCCCCGCAGGCCGATCCCAACGCCGCACCACTGGCCGTGGACATCCGGGTGCTGGGCCTGTGGAGGCCGGGCCGGTTCATGAAAAACCTGGGCCTGCACCTTGCCGCCACCCGCGCCCTGCGCGAACTGCCCCCGACCACCATCAGCGTCAGCTTCGGCAACATGGCGGGCTGCCACATCCACCGGTCGGGCGGGCCGCACCGCGATTTCATGCACAACAGCCTGGCGGCGCAGCGCTCGCCCCTGCGGCGGTTCACCAAGGCACTCTCGCGCCTGCTGAACCCCAACAACCTGCTGATGGCCGTGCTGGACCGCAAGATATACAACCACCCGGCCACCCGGCGCATCATCGCCATCTCGCAGAACGTGCGGGCCGCCGTGGCACGCCAGTTTCCCCATTCCCCGGCCACCGTGGTGGTCATCCCCAACGGGGTGGACACCCGGCGCTTCAACATCCGCCGCTTCACCGACCTGCGCGGCGAATCCCGGCGCCTGGTGGGGCTGCGCGAAAAGCACCGGGCCATCGGGTTCTGTTCCAGCAACTTCGAACTAAAGGGACTGGACCGGCTCATCGCCGCGCTGGCCCACCTGCCCGAGGAATACGTGCTGGTGGTGGCCGGGGGGCGGCGCAACCGCAAATACGCCGACTACGCCGCGTCGCTGGGGGTGGACAAGCGGGTGGTCTTCCTCGGCAAGGTCAAGGCCGCCGACATGCCGCGCTTCTACGCCGGGCTCGACGTGCTCTGCCACCCCTCGTTCTATGACACCTTCGGCAACGTGGTGGCCGAGGCGCAGGCCATGGGCGTGCCCACGGTGACCACCCGCGCCACGGGCGCCTGCGACATCATCGACGACGGCCGCACGGGTCGGGTGCTGGACCAGCCGGAACCGTGGGCGCTGGCCAATGCCATCTTCGACCTGCGCGAGGTGGAGGCCGGTACCGACTTCGGCTGCGTGGAGGACGACGAGCAGGTCTTTGCCCGGTATCTGGAAGTCATCGAAGCCGTACGCGCGGAACTGGCCGAAGGCGCAGTACGCTGATCCACCTTCCGCAACGCACACGCAAAAAAACGACCGCCGCTCTCCGAGAGCGGCGGTCGTTTTTCATCAATATTCAAACGCACAGGCAGGCAGAAAACAACACCCGTCGCTTACTCCACAAAGCCCTCATGCTTGCCGCGCGGCGGCCTGCGCATGAACCACACGCAGAAGAACAGCAGCAGGAAGATGGCCCCCTGTGAAAAGAAGGCATCGTTGAAAGCCAGGGCGGATGCCTCGCGCTGGAGCAACTGATAGATAACCACGCGGGTGCGCTCGGCCAGATCGGCCACTTCGCCCAGTTGCATGGCCAACCCGTTGCGAATCTGTTCGAAGCTCAACTGGTAGGCGGGCGAGAGGGGCGTCATGTCCTCTGCCAGCACGCTGTGGTGGTACTGGGTGCGCCGGGCCAGCAGCGTGGTGACGAAGGCCACCCCGAACGAACCGCCCAGGTTTCGCAGCAGGTTGTACAGGGGGGAGGCGGTGTTCATGGCCTCGCGCGGGACGTAGGCGAAGGTGACCACCGACAGCGACACGAAGAAGAACGGCATGGCGACGCCTTGCAGCACCCGGGCAAAGGCCGCCGTACCGAAGTCGATGTACAGGTTGAACCCGGCCATGATGTGCAGCGAATACGCGCACACCAGCATGCCGAAGGCCAGCATCCAGCGGGCGTCGATGCGCTCGGTCAGCTTGCCCGCCACGGGCATGAACACCAGGGCCAGCATGCCCCCCGGCCCCAGCACCAGGCCCGCGAGATAGGCGGTATAGCCCATCAGCCCCTGCAGGAACAGCGGCAGCAGCACGATGGACCCGAAAAATGCGAAAAAGCCAAAGAACATCACGGCGTTGCCAATGGCAAAACTGCGGTTCTTCAGAATGCGGAAATCCAGCACCGGCCTTGGGTGGCGCAGTTCCCAGAACACCAGCCCCACAAGCGACACGGCAGAAACCACGGCCAGCGCAGTAATGAAGGGCGAGCTGAACCAGTCGTCCTGCTGGCCCTTGTCCAGCACGATCTGCAACGCGCCGATGCCCGTGGTCAGCAGGGCCAGCCCCAGGTAGTCCACCACCTCGCCACGCTGGCGGCGTTCCATGTACGGAGGGTCGAACAGGAAGGCCCCGGCCAGATACAGCGCCAGCAGCCCCACCGGCAGGTTGATGTAGAAGATCCAGCGCCAGGTGAAGTTGTCCGTCAGGTAGCCGCCCATCAGCGGCCCCAGGATAGGGCCCAGCACCACCCCCACGCCGAAGATGCCCATGGCCATGCCGCGCTGCTGGGGCGGAAAGGTTTCCATCAGGATGGCCTGCGACATGGGTTGCAGCCCGCCGCCGCCAAGCCCCTGAAAGATGCGGAACAGGATGATCTGGGCCAGGCTGGTGGCCGCGCCGCACAGCAGCGAACTGGCGGTGAACACGGCGATGGACAACATGAGGAAGCGCTTGCGCCCCATGAGCCGCGCCAGCCACCCGCTCATGGGGATGACGATGGCGTTGGCCACCAGGTACGAGGTGAGCACCCAGGTCACCTCTTCCTCGCCTGCGGCCAGGCTGCCCTGAATGTGCTTGAGCGCGACGTTGGCCACGCTGGTATCCAGGATTTCGATGAGCGTGGGCACCATCACCGCCAGGGTGATGAGCCAGCGGTTGACCGATTCGGGATCTTTCGACATGCGGGGCTGCCGTACCGGCTACTGCCTGGGGGCCGACAGGGCGGGTGCGGTGGCGTTGGCCATGCCCGGCGCCACGCCCGAAGCGGAACCCGTACCGTTGGCGGCGGGCTTCGCCGCCTGCCCGGCACTGGCGCCAGCCCCTTCACCGCGCA
>NZ_VSMK01000169.1 GCF_011682075.1 Nitratidesulfovibrio liaohensis | reverse complement strand
CGCGCTGGCCCAGGGGTGCGCCCCGCGCGTGGCCCCAGGCGTGCCCGCCCCTGCGGAACAGGCCGACGCCGCCTGGCATGCCTACCGCAGTTGGGCACAGACCAACGACGCGGGTGCAGGCCCCTTCCGGGTCAACGCCAGCCTGCGCTACAAGACCGGCGAACACGATGGCAACCGCGTGGTGGCCCTTTTGTGGTCCAACGGCGATGTGCCGCTACGTCTGGACATCATGGCGGGCATCGGGGCCACCGTGGCCCGCATCCGCGAGGACGACACCACCTTTCTTGCCTATGCCCCCAACGAGAACCGCGCCTACTACCATAACGGCGACCTGAACCAGGGCGGGCGCGCCCTGCTTTCGTTCGGCGTACCGGTGCCCTTTTCCGTGCCGGACCTGGCCAACCTGCTGAATGGCCGGTTCGCCCGGGTCTTCGACGATGCCCGCACGGACGCACGGCTTGTGGCCGACGGGGGAATCGCCTACACTCTGCCGCGCGGCAGGGTTCGCGGAATGCTTGAACTTTCTCCCGAAGGACTGCCCCGCCACTGGACGGATACCCTGCCCGGTGAAAAGCAGGCCGGATGGGACATGCGCATCGACTACGACGAGGCCGTGCCCCCCCTGCCCCGCAAGATCACCATCACCCACGCCAAAGGGTATTCCGCCATCCTGCTGGTGAAGGAACGCGAACGACCGGAGGCCTTCACCGGCGAACAACTGGGGCTTGAACTGCCCGAAGGCACCGAGGTTCTGCCGTTGCGTGAAGGCGCGCGGCGCTAGGGGGCCATCCCTCACCGGGCCGTTTTGGGCAGCGGCGGAGTGCGCGCATCACCGACCGTTCCGACCAGCCCGACAGGCGGACTGACAAGACGGGCTGAGCGGCCCGACTATTCAGCTGGCCCGGCTTTCCAACCCGCCCGACCATTCCACCAACGGGCATGCCACGCAGCACAACAACGCGACGGAGACGTTCATGACCGCGCCCGATTCCCAGACCTCCTTCTCTCTTTCGGCCGTGCTCTCCAACCTCAAGGTGGGGCTGTGCGTGCTGCGCGGCGAACTGGGCCGCGTGGCTTCCGGCGTGCTGCGCGGCATGGAAGCCCGCCAGTTGCGCCGCCGCATGGACGATGAGTACGCGGCCTTGGGCCGCCGCGTAGCGGAACTGCTGGAAGCGGGTCCCCTTGATGCCGCCGGATTGGCAGATGACGCTCGCGTTCGCGTATTGATGGATGACGCTCGCGTTCGCGAACTGGCCGGACGCGCCGCCTTTCTGCGCGACGAACTGGCCCGCCATGCCGCAGGTGCCGCTACTGAACGCGAGCGCCACCTGGCCCGCATGGCCCGGTGTTGCGGCTCCAACGGCCCGAGTGGAAACTGATCCGGCTGGACCGGCTTCGGCGGGCATCCCCTTTTTGCCCGGTCACGCCGCCGTCTTGACAAGCGGCCCGCGGAACAGCACATTCCCAGCGCCAGCCGGACCCGTCCCGCATCCGGGACACACGACCGCCATCCATTTCACGGCAAACACGGTGCCCGTCACGGGCGCACACCCCATATTTCCGCCAGCACGCAGCAAGGAAACCACATGTCCGCATCCGCCCTGTCCGCACCGGTCATCATAGGCTCCGACCACGCCGGTCTCGCCCTGAAGCAGGTCATTGTCGCCCACCTCAAGGCCGCGGGCCGTCAGGTGGAAGACCTTGGCCCCCAGACCGCCGAAAGCTGCGACTATCCGCTCTACGCCGCCAAGGTGACCGAACGGGTGCTGGCCACCGGCGGCTTCGGCATTCTGGTCTGCGGCACGGGCATCGGCATGTCCATGGCCGCCAACCGCTTTCCGGGCATCCGCGCCGCGTTGTGCACCTGCGAATTCCACGCCCGCGCCACCCGCCAGCACAACGACGCCAACGTGCTGTGTCTTGGCGAACGGGTGACCGGCCCTGGCGTGGCCATGGGCCTTGTGGACCTGTTTCTGGACACCCCCTTCGAGGGTGGCCGCCACCAGCGCCGCATCGACCAGTTCGACGGGCCTGCCTGCACCGGCGGTTGCTAGGCAGGACATCGGCCTTGCAGGCCGAATGCCTGCACCACGCTTCTTCATCAGCCTGTCCACCGTGCCGGGCACCATCCGGCATACGGCGTTCATGTGCCGACGCACCACACCGCACTCTCACGGGAGCATCAATGCAACTGTACAATACCCTGACCCGCAAGAAGGAACACTTCGAGCCTGCCGTGCCCGGCAAGGTCAACATGTACGTCTGCGGCATCACCGCGTACGACCTGTGCCACATCGGACACGCCCGCTCCGCCGTGGTGTTCGACGTGCTGGTGCGCTACCTGCGCCACACCGGACTCGACGTCACCTTCGCGCGCAACTTCACCGACGTGGATGACAAGATCATCACCCGTGCCAACCAGGAAGGCCTGACCAGCCAGGAAGTGGCCGAAAAGTACATCGCCACCTTCTACGAGGACATGGACCGCCTGAACGTGCTGCGGGCGGACCTGGAACCCCGCGCCACCACCCACATCGATGAAATGATCTCGCTGTGCGTGCGGCTTATCGAGCAGGGCAAGGCCTACGCCACCCCCTCGGGCGACGTGTACTTTCGCGTGCGCGCCTTTCCCGGCTACGGCAAGCTTTCCGGTCGCGACGTGGACGACCTGCGCTCCGGCGCCCGCGTGGCCCCCGGCGAGGAAAAGGAAGACCCGCTCGATTTCGCCCTGTGGAAGGCTGCCAAGCCCGGCGAACCCTTCTGGGAAAGCCCGTGGGGCAATGGCCGCCCCGGCTGGCACATCGAGTGCTCTGCCATGAGCGAAAAGCACCTGCCCCTGCCCCTGGACATCCACGGCGGCGGGCAGGACCTGGTCTTTCCGCACCACGAGAACGAAATCGCCCAGACCGAGGCGGCCCTTGGCAAGGACTTCGTGCGCTACTGGGTGCACAACGGCTTCGTGCAGGTGAATGCCGAAAAGATGTCCAAGTCGCTCGGCAACTTCCGCACCATCCGCGACATCCTTGAAAACTACCTGCCGGAAACGCTGCGCTACTTCCTGCTGACCAAGCACTACCGCAGCCCCATCGACTTCACTTTCGAGTCCATGGACGAGGCGGAAAAGAACCTCAAGCGCATCTACGAGGCGCTGGGCCTGCTGCACGCCGAACTCGAGCGCGAAAAGTGGACCTCCGGCCCCCTGCCCAAGGACGTGACCGAGGAATTCGAAGGACTGCGCCAGGCCTTCACCGACGCCATGGAAGACGACATGAACACCGCTGCCGCCCTGGGGCACGTGTTCACCATGGTTCGCCTGGCCAACCGCATTCTGGACAACAAGGGCCAGCGCAAGACCGAGGGCGCCCGCGCCTTCTTCCGGGCCGTGCTGGACGAGGCCTCCATCTGGCATGCCGTGCTGGGCGTGTTTGGCCGCGAGCCCGCCGGGTTCCTGGCGGAACTGCGCGCCTGTCGCGTGGCCCGCAAGTCCATCGACCCGGCCAAGGTCGAAGAACTGTTGCAGGCCCGCATCAACGCCCGTGCCGACAAGGACTTTGCCCGCGCCGACGCCATCCGCGACGAAATCGCCGCCCTCGGCATAGAGGTGCGCGATACGCCTTCCGGCGCGGTGTGGGACGTGCTATAAGCCGCCCCATGACTCCCCGCATGACCACCCGCTTTCGCCATTCTTCCGCGCCCCGCACCGGCTGGCTTCGCGCCCGCCTGCGGGGCGCGCTTGCCCTGTGCCTGTGCGCGCTCATGCTGCTGGGCCAGGCCCTGCCCGCCTTTGCTCCGTCCGCCGGGGCCTTCCTTGGCGACTTCACCGTCAAGGACGAGGTGGAACTGGGCAAGAAGTTCAACGTGCTCATCAAGGCCCGCCTGCCGCTGGTGGAAGACCCGGAGGTGAAGGAGTACGTGCGGTCCATAGTCGAACGGCTGAAGGCGGTGGTGCCGCCGCAGCCTTTCGACTTCGAAACCAACGTGCTGATGCACAACGCGGTCAACGCCTTCGCCAGTCCCGGCGGATACATATTCGTGCACACCGGCCTGCTGATGGCCATGGAGCACGAAAGCGAAGTGGCCGGCGTGCTGGCCCACGAAATGGCCCACGTCACCCAGCGTCACATCGCCAGCCGCATCGAAAAGTCGCAGCGCATCACCCTGCTCAGCCTGGCCGGGGCGCTGGCCGGGGCCTTCATGGGCGGGGGAAGCAGCAAGGGCGCGGCCATGGCCGGGTCGCTGGCGGCAGGGCAGACGGCCATGCTCAACTACAGCCGCATCGACGAAGCGGATGCGGACCAGGCGGGCATGCAGTACCTGGTGGCCGCCGGGTTCCGCCCGGACGGCATGGCCGGGGCCTTCGAAAAACTGCGCAGGCAGAACTGGTCCACCGGCACGGACGTTCCCGCGTATCTCAGCACCCACCCCAACATCACGGAGCGCATCAGCGAAGTGCGCCTGCGCGTGGAGCAGCAGCCCGCAAGCGTGCGCAACCGGCAGGACGACGACGAGCGGTTCCGCCGGGTGCAACTGCTGGTGCGCGCCCGCTACGCAGACGCCACCATCGCCCTGCGTACCTTCGAACAGGCCAAGCCCACCGACTGCATGTCCCAGTTGGGGCTGGCCATCCTGTATTCGCGCCTGAACCGGATTGGCGAGGCCACGGCGGCCTTCGACCGGGCGCTGGCCTGCAACCCCAAGGACCAGTTGGTCTGGCGCGAGGCCGGGCGGTTCCATTACACCAAGGGCGACCGCAACCGCGCCGCGCAGATGCTGCAACGCGCCGTGCTGATGAATTCGCGCGACTACATGGCCCTGTTCTTCTACGCGCGGCTGCTTTTCGATGCCGGGCAGCGTAACGAGGCCTATACCTACTACAAGGAAGTGCTGCGCCACCTGCCTGAGGATTCCGAAGTGCACGACTACTACGGACGCGCCTTGGGCATGGATGGGCAGGTCTTCAAGGGCTACCTGCACCTTGCCTACAGCGCGCTGTACGCCAACGAGAAGGAAAAGGTGGAGCAACTGCGCGACAAGGCGCGAGCGGTCATTCGCACGCCGGAAGACCAGACGGAACTGGAACGCTTCGACACCCGGTATCAGGAGCGCAAGGCGGTCTGGTAGACCTGACCGGCCTTTGTGGTACGGCGCGCGCCGTGCACAGATGCTGTGCGGGGCAGCGCGCCCCGACGGTTCACTGCCCTTCCCTCGGAATGTTCTCGCAACGTTTTTCAGGACGGTCCCTGTGGACGATCTGTCCCTGAGCATCCCCGCCCCTTCCGGCCATGGCCTGCTGGTGGTGTCCATCGGCGACCTTGCCGCCACGGCGACCGACGCGGTGGTCAACGCCGCCAATGCCGAACTGCGCGGGGGTGGCGGCGTGGACGGCGCCCTGCACCGCGCCGCGGGGCCGATGCTGCTG